>JAYVXS010000060.1:0-7380 GCA_043784965.1 Bdellovibrionales bacterium | reverse complement strand
TGACAAGCTTTTTCATCCCCATTGACATTATATTTGGATGCGGCTGAATAGGTTTAATAAAATCCTGAAGAGTCTTTAATGGATCATTTGTAATATCCAAAAAAAGTTTCTCAAGAGTGAGCTCTACCCCATAGTTACTAAATTCATATTCAATTACACTCGGCGTAGAAAAATAATCTGAGACTTGTTTTTTGCTTTCTTCAGTTGAACTACTGAGCAGCCACATCACAAGAAAAAAGCACATCATGGCTGTCATAAAGTCGGCAAATGCGACCTTCCATGCACCACCGTGGGCGCCGCCGCCGGCGATGGTGATTTTTTTAATGACAATGGTTGCGCCTTTTTTCTCAGCCACTTTTTACGCTGCTTTCTTTTTCACCGCGGCATCGACCTCTTCAAAGCTTGGACGATCACCCGGAGAAATTGATCTTCGACCAAACTCCACACAAACCGTTGGCGGAGCACCTCTTTGAAGCGCTACCATGGCTGCCTTTATCACCTTTAGATATTGGCCTTCTGCATCGATGTCTTTCATCATTTTTGCGGATGTTGGTCCAATGAAGCCGTAACTGAACAAAATTCCCAAAAATGTACCGACGAGGGCGGCGGCGACAGCTTCTCCGATAGCTGCTTGTCCTTGGTCCAAAATTCCCATGGTGTGCACAACTCCCAAAACCGCGGCCACAATCCCGAGACCGGGCATCGCCTCACCCACTGTATTGACCGCATGTGCTGCTTTGTGCTCCTCTTCATGAGCCGCTTTAATATCCTGATCTAAAAGATCATCCACATCATATTGAGATAGATCCGCAGATAAAGTAATTTTCATGGTATCGCAAAGAAAATGAACTGCATGATGATTTTTTACGAAGCTCGGAAAGTTTTTAAATATGTCACTCTTTTCGGGATCTTCAATGTGCTTTTCAACTGCCTGCGGTCCGTCTTTTCTAAATAGTTGAAAAAGCTGATACATCATTTGCATAAGTTCGATATATTCTTTTTTGCCGGGCCCGCCACTCAACCAAGCATGAATCGCTTGCTTTACCGCCATTTTCAAAACTGATATAGGATTTGCAATGATAAGACTGCCGAATGCTGCACCCAAAATAATCACAAGCTCGGAAACTTGAAGCAAGATGTGCAGATGAATGCCTGACATCATTGCTCCACCGATCACACTAACTATAACTATAATGGCTCCGACTGCTCCCATGCTACCGCCTTTGCTTCTATAGTTGTCGATCGGCAAAAGAACCTAGATTACTGAGAAATATCGAGAAATCAGTAAAAGAATTCGACATAGGTCAAGGCTTTGAACGCCCCAATTTGAGAAACTAAAGAAGTCTAGTCTTCATGTCACATTCAACTTTACTGTCAGCACAATTGAGCCGAATATACGGGTATGAAAACACTAACATATTTTAGCACGACTTTTTTTATTGCCCTGGTTACCTCAATGTTTATTTTCATATTGGCTGGCCAAAAGGCTAGTGCAGAAACCCCAATTAACGAAAATCCTTTATCGATTATCGAAGCACACTTTAAATCTTCACAAGTTTCAGCTGGGGGGACCACCGAACTCATATTCAATCTCAAATTAGATAAAAACTTTCATGCCTATGCCGATCGCTTCAAAGTTAAATTTGAAAGTCCCGAAGAGCTTAAAATCGATAAATTGAAGATTACTCCACTTGTACAATTCAAAGACGCCGTTAGCGGAAAACTAAAAGAAGGTATGGAGAATAGTGCAACGCTGTCGGCATTGACTGAATTTCCGGTCGGAATGAAATCTGGCAAATTCAACGCCGACATTGCATTTCAATATCAAGCTTGTTCAAAAGAAACCTGCTTGTTTCCGAAGACTATTCACATAATGGTTCCATTCGAACTCTTAGGCAGTGCCAAGCCGGCTGCCATTTCACTCGCCTCTGCAGGCGTGAGCGCAAAGATCGAAAGTGGCAAGAAGAGTGATTTAGAAAAAGCTCTTAGCAAAGGCTTTTTGTCGGCAATACTTTTTGTTTTTGCCGTTGGTTTCTTAACATCACTGACTCCATGTATTTATCCAATGATTCCGATTACCCTTGCGGTACTAGGAGCCAAAAGCAAAGACCAAACAAAATCACGATCTTTTCTATTGAGCATCACCTATGTTCTCGGCATTGGACTCACTTATAGCATTTTGGGCGTTATCGCCGCCAGTACGGGCTCGCTATTTGGTTCAGCTCTGAGCAATATATATGTTGTCACTGCTATAGCCTTGGTTTTTGTCATCATGGGCCTTAGCATGTACGGACTTTTTGAAATTCAAGCACCAGCATTCATTCGCAATCGTCTTGGCTCAGGTCAATCGCAAGCTGGCTTTGGTGGCGCTTTCGCGACGGGTCTGGTTGCGGGGATTGTTGCCAGTCCTTGTATCGGTCCAGTGCTGGTTACGATACTTGCGTATATCGCGCAAACGCAGAATTTGGCTCTGGGTTTTATTCTGCTTTTCACTTTTGCAATGGGTATGGGCGTACTCTTCGTTGTGCTCGGAACCTTTAGTCAGCTCTTTAATAAAGTTCCAAAGGCCGGAGCGTGGATGGAAACTGTTAAATTTATTTTCGGCACAACTATGGTTGGCATGGGCCTTTACTATATTGCCCCCCTCTATCCAACCTGGCTTTTTCAGGCACTTTTGGCAGTAAGCCTGGTTTTAATTGCCAGCAACTTTGGTGCCTTTGACGCCAATCAAGGGCTTAGCCCCGCTGGCCGTATGAAAAAAGGCGTAATGTTGAGCATTTTTGTAATCGGAACACTCTTTGCCGTCATGAGTACACTAAATAAAATGAATGTTCATTTTTCTGGTGTGGGCGAGCTGGAATACGCGACCAATCAAAAGAGTCAATCTGGCAAAAAAATGAGCTGGCTGACTTTCTCAAGTGAAAGTCTCGCCCAAGCGACACAAAATCACCGGGCTGTTATCATCGACTTTTCGGCAGACTGGTGCGGCGCCTGCAAAGAACTTGAGAAATACACTTTCAGTGACGATAAGATTATCGAGGAATCCCAACGTTTTACACTTCTCAGGGTCGATGCAACCGAAGAGTCAGAAACCCTTTCTAAACTAAAAAATATATATAAGGTTGTAGGCCTTCCAACTTTGATTTTCATAGATTCAAAAGGGCAAATCCAAGACACTCTGACGCTCACCGGATTTGAAGAAGCTCCTGAATTTCTGAAGCGTATGAAAAGCGTTCAGACTGAGCCTGCCAATACTCAGCGAAAGATGTCTTCTGAAAAGTAGACAATGCAAATATCCTAACTTCTCTTGCTTGGTCAATTTTTGCAAAGAGCAGTTTCGGTCCCGGCCATGGGCGGGCTGCTCTCTCGCCTTAAATCTAATCAAGCGCCAGGCCAGTCTGCGAATCAGCGATTGCACGACGAAACTGATGAAATATACGGGCTAGGATCGTAAGCGAGCTAGTTCTCGATGCGCCTCTTCGAGCGCAGATTTGGAGTTTAGAATCTGAATTTCTTGTTCAGATAGAATTCGCGTCAAATGGGTCATTTTATTTTCAAAATTTCTTACAATTTCATTGTGGCGCTCCAGCAAGGCCTCAATTTTTTGATTCACTTGATTTTGCTCTAGCTGCTCCACTTGCTTTTCTTTCAAGGCATCTTCAAGTGAGTCAACTCTTTGGCTTAAGTGTTCAAAGTGTTGGGTGAATTGCTCTGCCAAAGCCCGAATTTTATGAGCATTTTCACCGGCATCTCGGGCGTTTTCTTTCTCAAGGTCGAATAAATCGCTGCGCAGAAGCTTTAGCTCCTCCCTTACTTCATTTGGCAAAATCAAGCCAGGGACCCCCGTTTCGTCAAAGGCCGAAACAGAGCGCCCAAGTTCAGGAGTCGCAATTTGGCCAAAGATTATAGGATTCAATTCACGCTTCATGAGTCTACACTAGGTCAATTTTAGTCTCGCGTAAATGAGAATTTTGCGATAGGCTAAGCCCCATGCAAAATTCTCTAGACCCAATTTTGAGCGAAGCACGACGAAGTGCAGATTCAACACAAAGCATTGACCTCAGCGTTAAAAGTTATGCTCAACAAATTTATAGCCTAGATGCCAGCAAAGATGCCGCCCGTCTGGCACTGCTCAATTTTCTTGTAAATTTTTACGAGCCGCAGACTAAAATCGACGCGAAAATTTTTGAAAACTTTTACCAACAAGCCCTTGGTTTTTCTTTTTGGCAAGAAAACTGGGCCCATCTGGTTTCCCAAGTAAAGTACTGTGTTACGCAAATTGCAAAGAAAACACAGATTTCTCAAATACCTATGGATTGGCTTAACGGAGAGTATCTACAGCCAGTTCGCATTCAAAACGCGCAAAATCTGACTGCCTTAATTTATAAGTATCTTGAAAAAACTCTAAATCCGGCCGCACAATTTAAGATTTTGAAAGCCGACGAAGATTGCTGGATAGCCATCATCTTGAATGAAGACAAAATGCTTTCGGTTAAAATATTTGGCGACACTTTCATTCTTTCAAATTCGGAACTAATCCCCGCGGCAAGGGATTTTCAGCTAACTTATGATGCAAATTTGCTCCTAAGTGAAACCTCTTATCAGCATTTACCGATAGGCCCGCATACTTCAGCCCGTTTTCGCATGACTGAGCGAGGCGTTGTTGGGCGGGTTTTGCGTGGTTATACCTTTCAAAAATATGAAGATTTAAGTGGTGGCCCACTTGCTCAGTATGCCAGTGTTTTCTACCCCTTTAAAAAATTAGAGCAGCTTTATATCAATCCCAAAACCGATCCATTTTATAATGAAGTTATTCACGCCCTTGAAGTTTCGACCGAACAACTACAAAGAGGCGATCTAAATTTGAGTCGTTCGTCGCGAATAGTTGCACAGACTGAAACGACCTTGCAAAAAGCTAAGCAAGCCCTTGTTGCAATTTTCCCAAATGATAAAATGCTGAGCCTCTTAATCAGTAATCTTGAAAAAACTCTAGCTCTTAAAAATCTTAATGAGAGCTCGCATATGATGGATGTCTAAAAATGAATGATGCAAGTGTTCGTCTAAACAAATACCTCTCTGAGTGTGGTGTCTGCTCGCGCCGTAAAGCCGATGAGTTTATTGCCGAAGGAGCGGTTCTCGTAAATGGTAAAAAAGTATTTGAACTGGGTACAAAAGTAGTACCCAACAAAGACCGGATCACGGTGAATGGTCGACCTGTAAAAGCCGAAGGTAAAAAAATCTATATTCTCTTTAATAAGCCAAAGAATGTGGTGACGACAATGGAGGATCCAAGCGGTCGCCCAACAGTTGCCGATTATTTTGAAAGACTCCCGATGCGGGTATTTCCGGTTGGTCGTCTCGACTGGGATACCGAGGGCATGCTACTCCTCACAAACGACGGTGACTTTGCACAAAAAGTGAATCATCCTACAGAAGAAATTACCAAAACTTACCTGGTAAAAGTCGACGGCAAGCCAAATCAGACTCAGCTAGATAAGCTGCTTCGCGGTGTTTCGATCATTGGCGGCAAAGTAGCCGCGAAGCACGTCGAACGAATTCGTAGGGGTGCTGAAAAATACGATTGGATTAAAGTCGTTATCACTGAAGGTAAAAATCGTCAGGTGAGGCGCATGTTTGAAAAGGTGGGCTTTGACGTTATTAAACTTCAACGAGTGGCTATCGGCAAACTCCGCATGGGAACTCTGAAGCGCGGCGAGTATGTATTCTTAACCGAGAAGGGTACAGACAAGATTTTTCAACGTGAGCCCATGGAGAGTGTTCAAAGTGTTACAACTCCACGAACGCAAAAAAATCAAAAGTCGAAGCGCGCATTGGCTTATCAAAAGAAAGCTAAGCATGCGAAAGCGCAGCCCGACCTTAAGGGTAAAAATCCATTTGCCTTTGAGGACGCTACCGAGAAGAAATGAAAATCCATCGGATTCGGGCATTTTCGGACAACTTCATTTTTGTAGTTGAAATTAATGCCTTTGCGATGGTGGTGGATCCGGGAGAGTCAGCCGGAGTACTTAGCTTCTTGCAAGAGCATCATTTAAAGCTTCACAGCATTCTCCTCACCCACTGCCACCACGATCATATAGGTGGCGCCAAGGAACTTGCCCAAATTCAAAATAACGAGGGCACACGGCCACGCATTCTTGGCCCCTCAAGACTACTTGATTTTGATATTGTTCCGGACCTAATACTTAGCGAAAAATCTGAGTTTGAGTTTCAAGGCAGTCATTGGCAGACACTTCATCTGCCTGGCCATACTTTGGACCACCTCGCCTATTACGAGCCTAAAGAAAACATCCTGTTCTGTGGAGATGTGGTCTTCTCACTCGGATGCGGGCGCCTTTTCGAAGGCTCATTTGAGCAGGCATTTACTTCGCTTCAAAAGGTGAAGTCCTTACCCATTAATACTCAAGTCTATTGCGCCCATGAATACACTCTTGCTAATTGTAATTTTCATTTAGATGAAAAATTGACTCCAATAGGCGAGTACGTGAAAATCAAGGAGCAAATTGTGAGACGATTAGCCAACAACCAGGACACCATTCCAACACTCCTTGAGTTTGAATTGAAATATAACGTATTTTTGAAGTCGACAACAGTCGAGGAGTTCACTCAGTTCAGGTCAAAAAGAAATCTATTTAATAATGCAGCGGAGATAAAATGAAACTCACAATTGACGGCAAAGAGTGGTGGAGGAATGGCGTTCGATTTCAATGCCAAGGCTCAGGACGTTGTTGCACCTCACACGGTGAATTTGGCTTTGTCTATTTGACCAAAGAGGATCGCAAGCGCTTCGCCGCACACTTCAAATTGCGCAGTGGTGAATTCACAAAAAAATACTGTGAACGCGACGGGACTGCCTGGCGCCTTAGAGAAGAAGCAAAAAATCCAGATTGTATTTTTCTAAAGGATAAAAAGTGCAGCGTCTATTTAGCGCGTCCATCTCAATGTCGCAGTTGGCCGTTTTGGCCAGAAGTCATGAATGCCAAGTCCTGGGCAAAAGAAATTGTGAGTTTTTGCCCAGGTGTTGGTAAAGGTAATTTAGTAACAGGCGCAGAAATTGAAAATTCTCTACGGCAACAAATCAAACAGAAGTTGGATTAAGCCTTTAGGCCATCCTAGTCCGGATATTTCATCAGTTTCGTCGTGCAATCGCCGCTTCGCTCCTGGCGTTTTCGAGACCTTTTCATTGCGCCAACCTGCTTTGAGGTTGCCTCACTCAATGGTCGCTCAATGGTCAACTCAATGGTCACTCAATGGTCACTCAATGGTCACTCAATGGTCGCTCAATGGTCGCTCAATGGTCGCTCAATGGTCGCTCAATGGTCGCTCAATGGTCGCTCAATGGTCGCTCAATGGTCGCTCAAT
>JAYVXS010000059.1:0-7393 GCA_043784965.1 Bdellovibrionales bacterium | reverse complement strand
TGTCGCAGTGAAAAGGTCTCGAAAACGCCAGGAGCGAAGCGCCCAGACTAGCGAAGCGGCGATTGCAACAGAAATCTGATGAAATATCCGGGCTAGTACTCTGATAAACGAGATTTAATCGCAAGCTTACGCTCTAGAAGTCTTAATAAAAGTCGTTCAGGGTTTTTCGACGATCGCAATAAAAAGTGCGCAGTCAGAATTTCAATCTCCTTCTCGTTTAGGTCGCCACTACGACCCAACTTTGCGGTTCGCTCTCTAAAAATATGATAAAGGGCAATTGCCCCAGCAACTGAAATATTAAAACTTTGCACAAAACCCTGCATCGGAATTATGATAGTCTGATCACATAGCTCTTGCATTTCAGCAGTGATGCCATCTTTTTCATTTCCCAGCACAATGGCAGAAGGCTGCGACCAATCAATATTTTCAATTGGGACGGCCTTAGCATCTAAATGAGTAGCGTAAATTTTATATTCTTGCGACTTTAAAAATTTCACACACTGTGAAGAAGATTTCCAGGTAGTCACATCGAGCCACTTATCAGCGCCCTTCGTTACTCGATTTGCTTTCTTAAATTTGTCATTGGGCTCAATCATATGCACGCCCTGAAAGCCCATGGCCTCGCAAGAACGCATAACCGCGCTTGCGTTCCCGCGGTCATAGATATTTTCTAAGACCGTTACCACCGAAAGGCTCCGAGCCCTTACGACTTTTGCAATTCTCTGCTTGCGAAGTTCAGATACATAGGGATCTATCAATTCAATGACTTGAGACGCGAGGAGGCACTGTTCGCCTACTTCAAAAAATTCTTTGTGTGGAAAGACACTCTTCGCCAAATTTACCTTTCAAAATAAACTAAATTTAATTCTTGTTCAATTGCAAAGTTCTCGTTAAGATGAATTTCAATACAGAAATTCATATACGAGGTTACTCCATGGAAGCAAATGAAAGTCTACAACAACTCAATAAATTAGCCGATGAAGTTGGTGAACTTGTCTATAATTGGGGCCTTAAGCGGGTACATGGACGAATCTGGACACATCTTTTTTTATCAAATCGCCCGCTTGATGCCTCAGACTTGGTAAAACGACTTGATATTTCTAAGGCTCTGATCAGTATTTCTTTAAGAGAGCTCATTGATCTAAAGCTAATTTCTGAAATTGGCAAAAGCCTACGGGGCACTCATTTGTATCGCACCAATCCCGACCTGGTTCGTGTGTTTTTAAATATCTTGAAGTTTCGTGAAAAGATTCTATTCGCAAATGTGAGTTCGGCTTATAGTTCAATAGAGCAAATGTCAGAATCAGAGAAGCAAGAAAGCGAGCTAAGTGATCTTCGCATGACTGAGTTTAAGAAGCTTGTTTCAAATGCAGACTCAACCATCGATCAGGTCATTAATTTAGGACTAACCGAAATTGCTCAATGGCAAAATATTTTTTCACCGGTTGAAAATGAAAAGGCACAAATCCAAAACAGCCCTTTAAGTACAATTAAAGACACCACCGAAGACAATAAAAGTGATCAGCTTTCTAAAGTTCTTAAAAGCAGTGTCGCAAATCCAATTAAGACCCAAGCAGACGAAACTGAAGGCTTTCTCTTAGCTCCTGGTTTCGCTCTTGCAAAAGGTAGCAGAAGTATTTTTTAAAGGTTTAGCAAAACCAACAATCTATTAATGAGGGCGTTGGATAGTCGACATTAGTTAAAAATTATTCGTAAAGTCTACGGGAGTTTTTCGTCAGTTGCCCGCATATATTTTTCTGGTGAGCTTCAAGCGTGCCGCCACCGATTTCCAAAAGTTTCGAATCTCTCCAAAGTCTTTCAACGACATATTCAGCCACATAGCCATATCCGCCCAAAACTTGAATGGCTCGATCCGCGATATTTTTTGCAGTCGTTGAAGCCACTAGTTTTACTGCATCTGAATCAAGAGGATCGCCACTGCCGCTAGTTTTAAGTCTTCGCGCGGTTTCGTAAACATAAGCTCTCGCCGCTTGATACTCAGCAAAGCTTTCTGCAATATATTTTTGAATTTGACCGAATTGATTCAAGCTCTTGCCGAATGCCGTACGCTCAGTAGCATACCTTTGCATCACCTGTAGTGATCTGCGTGCAATTCCGAGGCTCATAGCCGCCAAGGTCAAACGTTCAATCTCAAGATTCTTCATCATATGAATCAGTGATTCATTTTCTTTCCCAACCAAATTTGCACTTGGCACAACACAATTGTTAAAAACAAGTTCGGCGGTATTTGAAGCCCGCATGCCTAGTTTATTTTTTATTTTCTGTCCAACTGAATAGCCTGCAAAAGATTTTTCTACGATCAGCGTTGAAACATCGCCTTTCTTAGGACCCGTCTTAACATACAACCAAACAATGTCAGCCGGTGTATTTTGATCATCAATAGTCCCGTTCGTAATCCACATTTTTCGACCATTCACGACATAATTAGAACCCTGTTTTACGGCGCTACTTTCCATTCCCAAAACATCTGTTCCAATTTGCGCTTCAGACATTGCCATACAACCAACTGATTTTCCGCTACATAGATTGGGAAGTAAGCGCAACTTCTGCTCTTCACTTCCATTTACGCTGAGATTGTTTACACAGAGCATAGCGTGAGCCAAATAGGCCAAACAAAACCCAGGGTCACTGGCAGATATTTCTTCATGAACAAGGGCGGCTGCAGTCGCATCCAACTCTGATCCACCATACTGAGTCGGAACGCTAATCCCAAGTAAACCTAAGTCCCCAAGCTTGCGAAATAAGCCCAAATTAAATTTCTCATGGCGATCCGAGCTTTCAGCCTGAGGCTCGATCTCGGCGGCAACAAACTGCCGGACAGTTTGCCTAAGCATTTTGTGTTCTTCAGTCGGATTAAATAGATCGAAATCAGACCAGCTTGCTGACATCAGTCACTGCCTCCAAAAATAATTCTTTGTGCAAGTTAACTATAAGGAATATAATTGTCACGCATTAAGTAGAGCCTAAAGTCTATAGAAAAATTTGCTTCTTGAGGAGAATATATACCTTGTCTGAAAAAACATTAAAAAAATCAATATATTTGGATCATCATGCGACAACTCCTGTTGAATCACGCGTTCTTGAAAAAATGCTGCCCTACTTCACAGAAGACTTTGGTAACGCCATGAGCGGTCAACACAGCTTCGGCTGGAAGGCAAAACAAGCAGTCGAAAACTCTCGGAGCCAAGTGGCGAACCTCATCGGGGCCGAGGCACGAGAAATTGTGTTTACCGGTGGCGCAACTGAATCGATTCACCTGGCAATTCTCGGACTCTTCGAAAAAGCAAAGACCGAACAAAAAAGTAAATTCCATCTCATTACCTCAAAGCTAGAACATAAATGTAGTCTAGAGGTAGCACTTCACCTCGAGAAATTAGGCCATCACGTAACTTTTCTAGACGTCAATGAGTTTGGCCAAATATCAATTGAACAATTGAAGAACTCATTCCGCAAAAATACTCTGCTGGTATCGCTGCTTCATGCAAATAATGAAGTTGGCTCGATTAATCCAGTCGCTGAAATTGGTGCCGTTTGCAAAAATCACGAAATTTTATTTCATGTTGATAGTGCGCAAATCTGTGGAAAACACCCAATCGATGTCAAAAAAGACAATATTGATATGCTTTCTCTTTCAGCGCATAAACTCTATGGCCCGAAGGGCAGCGGCGCACTTTATCTAAGACAAACCTCTCCCCGTGTGCGGGTAAATCCTTTTCTTTTAGGTGGAGGCCAAGAGCGCGGCCTAAGAAGCGGCACGCAAAATGTTCCGGGCATTGTAGGTCTCGGCGAAGCTTGCGAACTTTCTGGCCGCGATATGAATATTGAATCCCCAAGACAGCAGAGCTTGCGAGATCATATGATCTCACGGATTTTAACTGAAAATGAGGGTGTTATCCTCAATGGACACCCTCAGGAGCGGCTTTGCAATAACGTCAACGTAAGCGTCGAGTCCGTCTTGGCCGACCAAATGCTCATGGCCTTAAGCGAGGTCGCCTTTAGCTCCGGAAGTGCCTGTGCCACGGGGGACGACAGCCATGTCATTGGTGAAATTCGAAAAGTTCAAATCAGCAAAGCCCTAATTCCTGGCCCAAGAAACGACTTTACTATGCGCTTTGGATTGGGCCGCATGACTCAGCTAGATGATATCGATCGGGTTTGCGACCTCATAAAAGTTGCCATTCAAAAAGTTCGCCCCGTCTCAAAATACCTGTAGTTTAAAGTACATATAGGCTATATAACCGGGCTAGCCTAATCTTCAAATTTCAGATATACTACTGAGGATTTCACCTCAAATATGCCTTTTTCTTGAGGTCAAATCGAGACCTTAAACGGAGTGTTTTCATGGTTCAAATTACAGAGCAAGCCGCAAAGCAAATCAATCACCTGAGATCTGAAGCCTCTGGTCCGGACGCTGAAAGCCTATTGCGGGTAAAAGTCATTGCTGGGGGCTGCTCAGGCATGTCTTACAAGCTTGATTTTGATACCGCCATCACGGAGGCCGATAAAGTTTTTGAAGAACATGGAACCAAAATCGTCATCGATAAAAAAAGCTTTCTATTTGTTGCTGGCATGACCCTGGATTTCGAAGGTGGTCTCAATGGTAAGGGTTTTGTCTTTGCAAATCCAAATGCCTCTAAAACCTGTGGTTGCGGATCTTCATTCGGCGTTTAATTTGCCTTTGCTTTATATTTTATCGAGGACTTTCAATCTTTCTTCCAATAACCGATTCTAAATTAATCAAAGCCTCTGCCGCATTTAACTGGGTGCTCACCACGCCAGCTCGCGATCGAAAAAGATCGAGCTCGGCAGCTAAAAACGTCTAATCTTTAATTTGCAAATCATTCGGCAATTCATTCTGATCATTTTCATTTACTGGAAAGTGCTCTTGCAATATTCTGCCGGCCTGTTCAATTGCTTTAGAAAAGCCAACCGCGAAATCCTTTTCCTTCAATCCCTCAACAAGAGTTTTCAAAACTCCATTCCAAATGTCAGGACTCAATAACTTAACTATTTTTTCATCCGCCAGAACAACTGCTTGTCGCTCCATAATTGAGACAAATAATAGTACTCCCGTATGGGCCGTAGTGGCGCGAATCTTTGAGCGATGGAATTCAAGTTCCGCCCTAAACATTGCATTTTGAGCGCGAACCAATCGGGGCGTTAAAATTCTCTGAACTTTTTCTTGCTTTGATAAAACCACACTGAGACAAAGCGAGGACAATATGACCACCAATTGAATTTCAAGCGAATATACAAAACCATACTCAGCAGCAAATGCTAGGTATAAAAGCTCAAGGCTAGAAAGCAGAATAAAAAATATCATAGACATCAAGTGCGCGGTCGGCGACGAACTCCTGACAATCATCGGAACAATCTCTCCGCTGGTTTGTTTTTCCGCCAGAGTTACGGCCTCGCGAATTGTTGTAAGGCCAATATCATTTAAATGCTTTGATAGCCATTTTGGAATCTTCACTACCAATCTCCCGATGCGCCGCCGCCACTGAACCCACCACCGCCACCGCTCCAGCCGCCACCACCACCGCCGCCGAATCCGCCGCCGCCAAACCCACCGCCGCCAAACCCACCGCCGCCACCGCGTCTGCGAAAAAGCGCAAGGACAATCGGACCAAAAATAATTGCCAATATTAATAAATGAAACAATGAGTTTCCTGAAGAGCCGCGAGAATGCCGCTGGTTCTTTCGACCCTGCCCTTGAAGAAAGCCACTGATATCGACATCGGGATCAGTTTTCTTAGCAATTTCAAAAACTCCGAGTAAAATTCCATCACTGAGTCGAGCTTCTCTAAATAAGGGGGCAATTTTTTTATCTATTATGTTTTTTGCGTACAAATCCGTTAGCTGCCCCTCTAGCCCTCGTCCAACTTCAATGCGAATTTTATGCTCTTTAATCGCCACCAGCAAAATCACACCACGATCTAGTTTTTCGTCTGAGCTGCCGGCTTTTCCCTTTTGCCCAAGCTTCCATCGATCGGCAACCTTGATTCCAAGCTCCTCAATACTGAGGCTCTCTAGACTCTGAAAAGTAAATATAGTGATTTGAGTGCCACCATGTTCTTTCAAATATCGAATTGCCTCGTCTAAAGCATTGCGTGCCCGAGGCTCTATAACATTGGCCTCGTCCATAATAGGAGCAACCAATTCTGGAATTTTAAACGAAGACTTTTCATCTTTTGCAGATGCGCCAAAACTAAATGCTAAAACAGTAAAGGCAATGAACAATCTCACGAGCAGAGGCCTTGCAAAATTTTGTCGTACAAAATGCTGATGAAGCATCCGAATTGGACTAAGCTTCAAGAGAATATGGTCTAGGCTAAGCTTCAATTTTAATCTCTACTTTGGTGGTTAAAACTTTACTTTTGGCGCCTGCTTTTCTTCAGCGGTCACCTCAGCACCCCATTGAGGCATTTTCTCAAAGTGATAAAATAAAGAATTCGTAAAGCTAGTAGGCGGAACACTGACCAAATTATTGAATGCATTTATAGATTCAATATAACGCTGCCTTGCAACTGTAATTCGATTTTCTGTTCCCTCAAGTTGGCTTTGCAAGTCTCTAAAATTTTGATCTGCTTTAAGCTCTGGATATTTTTCGCTGACCACCATCAAGCGACCTAACGCTTGACTGAGGCCCCCTTGAGCAGCTTGAAATTTTTGTAACTGCTCTGGCGTCACCTTGCTCGGATCGATGGTCACACTAGTGGCCTTCGCACGCGCTTGTATAACACCTTCTAGTGTTGACTCTTCATGTTTTGCATAGCCCTTTACAGTTTCAACCAAATTCGGAATCAAATCTGAACGCCTTTTATATTGATTGGTAACTTCAGCCATCGAGGCATCTACTTGATTCTTATTTTCTGGAATGGATTGGACTCCGCAGCCTGACAAAAGGACAAGGCTCGAAAAAGAAAGTATGATTAGCGAATTGGTAGTTCTCTTGTTGTAAGACATTTGTCCTCCGAAAAAATTTTAGAAACAATATCAGATCACAGCATGTGTTTGATTTTGAACTTGTCAATGCCGTGTCGAATTCAAACGATAGTCTCATTTGAAGGTTCAGACAATGCAAATACCCTAAGACTTTTGCTATTGCCGCAGAGTGCAGGCGACTTGATCTCAGATCAAGAGCGCAGTAGGCTTAAATTAGGCATGGCGCTTAAACTTAACCCGGATATTTCATCAGTTTCGTCGTGAAATCGTTGATTCGCAGACTGGCCTGGCGCTTGAGAGACCTTAGAGTGAGGCTTTGAGTGAGGCTTTGAGTGAGGCAACCTCAAAGCAGGTTGTCGCAGTGAAAAGGTCTCGAAAACGCCAGGAGCGAAGCGCCCAGACTAGCGAAGCGGCGATTGCAACAGAA
>JAYVXS010000058.1:0-7413 GCA_043784965.1 Bdellovibrionales bacterium | reverse complement strand
GTGCCAAAAATAAACTAAAAATAGAGCCTAAATTCAAAAGCTTATAAAATAATCGTAATTGATGGCAAGATTTGGTTCTGGCTTTTACTCCCTAGTATTGACCCTTACTTAACGGGCAACAGCCGACATTTCTCTCCCCGCAAATATGATGTTACGGTTGGCTGGTAATCATCAAGGCCATCAAACCGATCCTTTGTGGGGCCAATTATTATTATATCATCGCCGTTGATGTAATGATCGAAAAGATTCAAAATATCTGGATTGAGAAATGCGGTAGTCTATTTGGCTTACTGGCTTTTGCCACAATCGTATAACCATGCTGACTCGCAGATTGCTCGGGTTTCTTTGATTTAGTAGTTTTTTTGGTGGCCTTAAGGGAAGGCCTCTTAACAGTTTTTTTTGATTGTTTTTTCATTTAAACCACCTCTGGTGGTTACCTGATAATACCGCTGTTGGCGAAAGTCTGCAAGTATAATCAACGGGTTAGATAATTGTCCAAAATAACTCAAGTTTCTCTTAAATCTAAATCTCATTTTGAATCAAATTTCTTCATAACTTATTTATCGACTGTTGGTGCTGCTTTGCCTAGACCAGAAATTAGATTACCAAGGTAAAATAAAAAATCTACTTTAATGGCAATAGTCTACAGCTCTCGCCTCTCAGGTAATAGGTCGTGGAAGTGACAGGCACCATTTCTTTCGTAACATTTGAAAAATGAATGGTCGGCCCCCAAAGCCCCCGAAAAAAATAATAGTGATCTTGATTTTGTCTGATCCGTTTGGAACCAGAAAAGTTCTACACCGGAGAAATTGGCGTCCGCTGGACAGTCTTTGTAGAAATCGGATTTCTAAAAGGTTCTACACAGGAGAAATTGGCGTTCCTTGGCTCTCGAACTTAGGAACGATTGTTTTCTTTACGCAGCGTAGTGGTTAAGTCTCTGAAGAGTCAAGAAAATCTCCAATTCGTTGCTGGTTCCCATTGGTGTTTCCGCGTTAGTCTGATTCTGGTTCCCATCGTGGTTCCCATCGTGGTTCCCAATGCAAATGCTGGTTCCGAGGGAACCGCAAATACTTCAAGGGCTCTCTTTGAAAAATCCAATCATGTGCTCGATCTTAGCTTTTATTTTGGTAGGCACTTGGTCAGGATCAATCAGTCCCGTCACAATGCCGCGAGCAACGGCTGCTTCAGGTTGATTTCGCATTTGGTAGAAACCATAGAGTTGCTTGCGTGGACCCGAATAATACGCATGGATCTGCTCGTCTAAGTCGAAAACGTTGAGCTTGCCCTCGCGCCATTTTTTTAAATGCCGCCTCAAGCTTGGCGACTTCTTTTTCAAGCTCTGCTTTGTAAGCGTCGCCAGCCAGACGGCGCAGTTCTCGTTTTTCAGACTTGGTAAATTCGATCATGCCAGCTCCCGTTAAGCGCCTTTCTTGTGCTTAGCGAGTCCCTCTGTGATGAACTTGCGCATGAGGGTCTGGTAGGGAACTTCCATCTGCAAAGCCAACGCCTTAAGCCCTGTGATAACTTCTTCGGGCAGGTTGACGCTCGTAGGGTGTTTGCGCTTGGTCTTCGCCTTGGAGTAGGCATCCTTGACGGCCTTGGCGTTGAAAGTGACGCTTGCATAGCCTTTTTCATTCTTTACATAGTTCGGCATAAAGACTCCTCTCCTTCTTGTTCATTTTCCGAATGTGGATGATTCGGATTCCAGAGCCACGGATCGTAAAACAGACGAAAACATGCTTTAGAGTGCCAGTAAGACCAAGTATTCCATACCTTGGCTCATTTACTTTGGGGCTTACCTGCTCACCAAGCGCCCTGATGGCCTCTGGCTGGTTAAACACCGACTCCGCTTCTTCAATGGTGATTTCGTGCTTGATGAAGTTCTTGGTGCGATTACCGAGGTCCCATTCAAAGGCAAAATAGGGCTGACTTTCAATCCAATCGACCAGCCATTGAATGAACTTGAAAGTCGCCATAGTGATTTACACTATATTACACTATATTACACTATTATTCACTATGTCAAGAGTTCGCTTGTGAGCATTTCAGAGTGGACCATTGGCCCGCTCGTTTTATGCATTGGCACAGCTTCGATATTATTTCATTCAAAACAGGTTTTTTTATTCAGTGACATTGTCTGCGTGACATTGTCTGCGCTGCACGCGGCAAATGGCGGCGTAGCCGAATACATCTGGTCGATTAACCCAGGTACTGCATTTGCCCTTTGGACGGTAAGGCTATCATCAATAAAGCGAGCTGCCGAAGAGATTCGCAAGTTACTTCCGAATTTCATTCAATCTATAATGAAAATATCAGGGCCTTCATCATCTGAAATGGCCGCGTGCTTGAATATAGACTGGTTCGAGTACTGAACACAGCGGTGTTCGTTCCGCTCATCTCAAATTTAATAGGTCAAGAAAACCACCGCCCGACGGGAACTAGCATCAAGTCCAAACTCGTCCAAAATGTCGATTTCACGGCCTTGGGCGGAACGGGCTAAAACACCGCTATTGACCCTCTCGCCGTCGCACAGATGATCAAATTTCTGAAAATTCGCAGATTCACGGGAACGACAATCTCTATGTCAGGAGGTTCACCATGAATCAAATCATATTCAATCCACCACAATGGCGCTGGGATGACGACAACAACGCCCACGACATTCTCAATATGCCACGCGGCCAAGCGAAGAGAATGGCCCACGGTCTTATCATCATCGAAACCCTTCGCGCCATCAGCGGCGGCAAGCCAACAAGAGATCAGTTGCAAAAGTTCTCGAAGCTACGCAGGAAACGGTTCATCCAGGTGCTGAAGCACTTGTTGGAAACTGAATCGGTAAAACGAACTGGCTCAGGAACCAAATTCGATCCGTACCTTTACGAACTTGGTGAAAAAGAAGTTCGCCGCGAATAGGGGTGTCCAAAACACATGTTTGGTCTCAGGCAAATCGTTGAATACAACATCTGGCAAGTTGCCTGATTCTTTTGCGGGAGTTTCAGCCGGTGAACCGACAGGCTTCAACGTCTCGCTCATCTGAATACAAGCTCTCTAACTTGACCTTTTGAAGTTTCAACGAGGATTTTGCCATTTTCCTTTTGAACCTTATCAACGTACTTCTCTAAGCCAATAGCATGTCTGAGGACTTCAGTGACAGTAACGCCACGCTCTTCAGCGATAGACTTGAGTGCTTCAATCGCCTCTTGAGATAGATTTACCGACATTTTAACGACTTTGGATTTGTTATCCATGTTTGCCTCCCGTGTGTACCCTTTAGTATCGGCTATATTGATATAAAGCTCAAATACTGAATACGGGATACATACAAAGTATAGATTAAATAGGGTTAAAAGTAAACAGATTAATTAAAGACAAGTAAAATCATATGGTTGCACATGATGCGTCATATTGCTTTCTGGGTCGGTTCCGAGCGCTGTAAAGGTCTTAAATTTGATTTGGTCGTCTCAGAATGAGAAAATCCAGAATTGTCTTGATCAAACTACTACTCTGTAGTACCGTATTGAATGTGAGACGAGTCTTTGTATATGCACCACTGATTCAGCGCCGGCTCGCAGAGTTTACCGACTCTGAAGCCAAAGCCCGTGAGATCGAAAACGTGATTCTCAATAATCCCGAGGTTGGCGACATCGTGCCTGGGACCGGCGGAGTGCGAAAGTTCCGCTTAGCTGATGAGTCCAGAGGCAAAGGTAAGCGTGGTGGGATTCGAGTTTTGTATCTGGATCTGCCCCATGTTGCAAAGACGCATCTGCTGTTTTTGCTACTGAAGGGTGAAGCCGAAGACATCACGTCCGACGAAAAGAAAGCGATTCGTGATCTAGTGGTGATCTTGAAGAAGGAGAGCAAGCCATGAAAGCAAAGAAAAAATCAGTTCTGGGTCAAGCGCTTATTGAGGGACTGACTGAAGTAGTTGCCCATGAGCGTGGCGAAATTAAACTTAAGACGGTTGAGCGTGAGCTTGCACCTCCAGCGCATGAATTCTCTAGAGCCGAGATTAAAAACTTGCGAACGGTAATTCTGCAATTCACGCAGCTTGAGTTCGCATCTCTTCTGAATGTTGACGTTGGTACCATTCGCCATTGGGAGCAGGGATTGCGCAAACCGTCTGGGTCTGTAAATCGACTGCTGGAGATCATTCTAAAGAAGCCGGATATATTGCAAGAACTCAAAGGTGCATAGGTGCAACCTAGGCTGCACTCTTGTTAGCGACCCTTTTCCGCTCAGCTAGAATGCGACCCAGTTGAGATTCATACTGTGATGCAACTGCGAAAACAATTGCAGCGACGACAGCCAGCCAAATGGTTAGCAGAAATACGAGAATGATCGCTGCGTGAACTAATTTGCTGACGGCTCCAGAATGACCAAACGTTAGGAATATGGACTGTTGCCCTCGGTAGGCACTTCTAAAGTTGATAAATCGCTGTGTAGAGACCAGTCCATGAAGGTCTTCGCTTTCGTCTAGCAGGGCATCGCCCAGCTTAATGCTGGCAGCAACCAGTCTCCACGACGTATTCTGGCCGCCTTTTCGATTTGCTTTTAATTCCTCGTTGCGAACGGCGACTAGCTCTTCCACTGAATTTGGTAGCTCCGCAAACAACGAATTTATTTTCGATTTTGTTTTTGAGAAAAAGTAAAGACTCGCTCCAATCAGATTTACAATTGAAATTGCGATTACTGAAATAAATGTAATCAGTGTTGAATCCAAAGTGCCTCCTCTTCTCCTCTATCCTTACGACTGAAGAGTCCCAGATATCCAAGGTTGAGCTGTTATTTACTAAAACGCATTCGAGATTTCCGACTGCTTTATGCAAGAAAAGCCGTTTACTAAAATTGGAGTTATCTCTTCGACAGCAACGCTCGAGTCAGAATAGGTCCACATCGAAGGAGCGTTAAACGTTCTTGGCATAAAAGATTTCACAGGATTTTCTGCCATATCAAACCAGGAGTGAAGATAGTAAGTTCTTGCTCCACCTGGCGCAGGCGACACCTGTCCTGCAGGCACCCTTACAAAATCAAAATACGCTTTGCCGTCAAAGCTGGGATGAACCACGTCAATTGAACATTTACCGACCACGCTCGGAGGAGCATTGTATACATACGTTCCCTGCCAATATGCCATTCTTGGAATCGTGGTCCCATCGGGATAGGCCATGGCGACGGCGACACATTTGCCACCTGTTAGATAATCTGTTTTGAAGACCGACCAGCGAACGAACTCGGGTCGGTAAATGGAAATGCAGGTCTGCGTGCAGTATTCAAAACTTTTCGTACAAACCAAAATATCATTTTCAGTTCCATCAATTGGTGTTACTCCGTCCAATTTAACGAGGCGAAGTGAAGAGGGCGACTGTGCGATAGCGGCAATTGAGCTTTTATAGGTTTGTATGTTACTCGATGGATCACTTGACGACGAAGTCGAGCTGCCCTGATTATTACACGACAAACACCCTGTCCCCAGCGCCAACACAAAAAGAACACGACCTATTCGATCAAACATGCATCACCTCCATGTCACATGTCCTTCACGCAAATCACAAAGACTGGCCTCTTCTTCAAGACCTCAAAAGCGTCTTCAGTTTTGAACTCGCATGAATTGCCAGCGATGAGTTCGTTTAGCTTGAAGTTCGGCTCAACACATTTGCAAACGACATCGAAGCTAAACTGATTGCGCTTGATACCCAATGCTCGGAGGTGCAGTCCATTTAGGTCAATAGTCAAATGACATAGGTATAAATCAAATAGAACAGAGTTATTATCTGTCTGTAATTGACTGAGCTGCCTCACCTTCATCACGGTCATTGCGATACACCTTTATCTATAGTTGACAAATTTAGTTGCCTATTTCTGCTATAGATACTATACTTTAAACCATAGCTATATGCATCAGGGGATTACAGAATGGCTCGTCCTAAGACAGATAGGGTATCGGTAAGTTATCGAATGCTTAAAAAGCAAAAAGATCTACTCAAAATATTGGCGGGCTTTCATGTGATGTCCGAGACCGCAGTTTTTGAGAAGTTGATAAATGACGAGGTCGAAAGACTTCGAAAGGACAAGAAAGACAATGAGCGACTCAATCACGTCACAAAAATCATCAAAGGCAATCAGTGAGGGGTTGCCTGTTGTCAGCCCGCTAACCGTTGTAAGTGGCGCTGAGCTAAGCGTGGAGCACCCTGACAATAAGTGGTTGGTGCGTTCTCTCCTGCCGTCGTCGAGTTGTGTATTTCTTATCGCAGAGCCAAAAGTTGGTAAATCATATGCAGCTCTCGACATTGCATTGTCGGTAGCTTCAGGGAGAAAGTGTTTCGGCTCGTTGCTCGTTGAGCATACCGGCGACGTCGCTTATGTCGCTGCCGAAGACGCAGATTGGATTCTAGGGGAGCGACTGTCTGGTATCGCAAGGGCAAAGAACTGTTCAACTGACGACCTTAAAAAAGTTCATATCATCGGACGGTCAAACGGGATATCTCTCGATGACGAAGAATCATTCGCAAAACTGCGAGCCTCATTGCTCGATATCCGCCCGAAGCTAGTTGTCCTTGATCCGTTGGCGCAGTTACTTTGCCGAACAAACGAGTCGAACGCTAAGCAAATGGCGCAAGTCTTACGAGGTGTTAGATCACTGCAAACCGAGCTAGACTGTACGGTCCTCATCACACATCACACTCGCAAAGATGGTAAGGGTTCCATCAATGCTCGCAGCCGTGGCTCCAGCATGGTGGCATCTTGGTGGGATGGCTGTTTGCTTATGGAGAAGTCATTCAACGCAGTCGTTCGGATTCAGTCGTCATGGAAAGGCTTTGGTGATCAGCCGGAGCAATATATCAGGCTACAGTCGCACAATGGTGGATTGGCTCCGATGTCGATTGGCCATGATCTCAAGAGTGAGGCGTCATGAATAAATACCTGACTAAAACAGTCCACTTTAGAAACCAAAAAAAAAATAAAATTGAGGAAGACCGGATAGTACACATTCTATTGAACACCACTGCAGCAGAACCCTCCCCCCGCCGCCTGGGAGCGCATGAATGAGATGCGCATTGTATTTGAGGGTTAGTTCCGAGGACCAAAAGACCATTATGCAACTTGATGATCTAAAGCGGTACGCCGAGTTGAGGCAGTGGGTGATCACGGAAATTTACGAAGATCATTTAACGGGGACGAATGACAAGAGACCGGCGTTTCAACGAATGCTGAGGGATGCACACGAGCGTCGATTTGATATATTGTGCGTGTGGAAGTTTGATCGCTTCAGTCGGAACCTTCGGGACTTGGTCGTTAACATTCAACGCCTTCAAGATTTGGGCATTGAATTTTGTTCGTTCAAGGATCAGATCGACATGTCCACTCCCCACGGCAAACTCTTCGCACACATGATCATGGCTTTCTCCCAGTTTG
>JAYVXS010000057.1:0-7421 GCA_043784965.1 Bdellovibrionales bacterium | reverse complement strand
AAACTTTCAAGTCCTTTTCGGGGCATGACTTGTAATTATTGAATTTCACCTGAGGCGCTTGCTCAGTTTCGTGGCACAGCCTTTTTTAGAATGCTCGCTCCGCCCATATAGGTTTGCAATACCTGTGGAATCCGTACAGAGCCATCCTCTTGCTGATAGTTCTCAACTATTGCAATTAGCGTGCGGCCGATCGCAAGGGCCGAGCCATTTAATGTATGCACAAACTGGGGTTTGCCGGTTTTCGACTTAAAGCGAATGTTCGCGCGCCGAGCTTGAAAGTCTTCAAAATTTGAGCACGAGCTAATTTCACGAAATGCATTTTGACCCGGTAGCCAAACATTGAGATCAAAACACTTTGCGGCGCTAAAACTAATATCCCCTGAGCATAAAGCGACGCGCTGAAACGGCAACTCTAGGCGCCTTAGGACTTCTTCGGCGTTGGCGGTTAGGCGCTCATGTTCTTCATAAGAATTTTCGGGATGAACAAACTTCATTAGCTCTACTTTATTAAATTGGTGCTGGCGAATGAGGCCGCGAGTATCTTTACCATAGCTACCAGCCTCTGAACGAAAACACGGGCTATAGGCAACAAAGGCCGTCGGCAGATCGGACTCTTCCAGAGTCTCATCTCTGAAAAAATTGGTAACCGGAACTTCGGCGGTTGGAATCAAAAAAAGGTCGCTATTTTCAAGATGAAAGACATCTTGTTTGAATTTTGGAAACTGTCCGACACCAAAAAAACTTGCCGTATTTGCCATAAAAGGCGGAAGCAGCTCACTGTATCCATGCTCACGCGTATGCAAATCGAGCATGAAATTCATAAGCGCGCGTTCAAGTTGCGCAAAGCCTGTTCGTAAAAACGCAAAACGGGCGCCAGTGACTTTGCCGGCTCTATTGAAATCAAGCATTCCTAAATTTTCACCGAGCTCCCAGTGCTCTTTTGCCTTAAAAGAAATTTTTGCTGGCGTTCCAAATTCATGAATCACCTTATTGTCTGTTTCACTTGTACCTACCGGCACGCTAACATGACACATATTGGGCAAGCGCTCAAGAACCTCGCGTACTTTTGCTTCGGCACCTTCAGCTTTAATCTGTAAAGCCTTAACTTCGTCCGCGAGTTTTTGCATTTCTGAAATTTCTTTGTCGGCGTTTTCTTGTGCGCGCTTTTTTTGCGCTATAATTGAACCAAATTTATTTTGTTCGGCCTTTTTTGTTTCCATTTGCAAGATGCAATGTTTTCTCTCGCGATTAAGTTCAAGCAGATGATCCACCTGCGCCGGATCATCTTTGCGATTTTTTAAACAGACTTTGTATTCTTCTGCATAGGTCCGGCCATTTAAAAAGGGCGTGTCTTTTTCGAGTAACTTAATGTCGATCATAAATTTTTACGCCCCCGGAGCCGTCATAATATAAAGTCGCAATATCATTCCGACTAAAACAAAAACTAAATCAAATATTAGCACCGAAGTAATTGTCCACTTTTTTGCTATTCTTAAAAAGCTAAAAAGTACCAAAAAAATTACAAACAAAAAACTTAAATTCATTTCGTTTGAAGGCTTTCCTAAAAGCTCTTGAACCACAAGTGAAACGGCCAGAGCCATGATCACACCAGAGGTGAGCTTGACCGCAAAAGTTACAAGCTCTTCGGTCGACTTTTTAATTCCACCCTGTACTCGATTTACAAATTCACTCATATCTCTCCTTCAATAAATTAAACTGTATAACTAATTTATAGATACTTAAAATGCTTCGGGAGCAAGACTTGATTCCCCTGACTCTATTCTATGCATTTGTTCCTCAACTTGTCTACGATCGGGCGCGTTCGGCATAAGCGCTAAATAGCGATCGTAGGCCTTGAGAGCCTCTTCTCCCATCCCCTTCGTTTGATAAAGGGCCCCCAACTCTTTATATAAATCTGGATTGCCAGACTCCTTAGATTCTGCCTGTCGCAAGAGTGAAAGACCTGCATCTAGAGAACCGGATCTGCGATTGCATCTGGCCATTTTGACATAAACTTCTGATCCCTGTGGATTTTTTGCGACCGCACGCTGAAACTCGGTAGCACACCCAGTAAATTGTTTCAATTCGTAGTTAGCTTCGGCAGCCAATATATATCCCTCTGAAAGGTCGGGGTTTAAGGCCTGTTCAAGCTTTGCTTCATCTAAAGCCTCTTTTGCTCGGCTCAATTGAAGCATGGCTCGTCCTCTTTGAAAGTGTGCTAGCGGAAATCTTGCGTTTTGCTTTAGCACCTGACTGTATTGACTTGCGGCCTCCTCAAATCTTCCTGAGTCAAAATAAAGTTGTCCCGCCATAAAAATTGGGTTTGCATCGTTCGGATCTTTTACTCCGGCCAAAAAGAACTGACCCAGAGCTTCATTATTTCTATTGAGAAGTCTTAAAACCTTTCCTAAAATAATAATGGCCTTTTTGTTCTCTTGATCCAGAGAAAGAAGCTGCCTTAAAATGCCTTCGGCCTGTTGATAATTTTCATTTTGAATATATACCTCTGCCAGTGACATTCGATATTTATTCTGTTTTGGATAGTTCGTAATGAGTTCATTAAGGTAGTTAATTCCCGCGCTGGCGCCCTCAAGACCCACTAGCACTTTGGCAAATAGGCTCTGCGCCTCTGCATTGGTAGAATCCACCTCAATAGCTCGGCCAATGAAACTTTTTGCATCATTATACTTACCCAGTCCAATCTTTGCTTGTGCCATTATCAAGAAAGTTTCAGAATCAGAGTCATAAATTTTAAGCGCACGCTCAGCAAAAGCTTCGCCCGCTTTGAAATCATTTCTCCGAACCTCAATTTGAGAAAAGCCCCGCATGATTTCGTATCTCTTTGGCAAAAGAGTGTTCGCCGTTTGTAACACCTTTGCTGCCGATTCAAAGTCATATCGTTGGCCAAAAAAATCAGCCAGTAAAACGTAGGCCTCTACTAACTTTGGGTCGGCTTGAATCGCCTTTTGTACCCAAGTAATTGCCTCGGTAGATTGATTCAGCTGCCAGAGCGCAACACCTGCTTTAAGGGCAGCCACTCCCTGTTTGCGATCATTTTCAAAGGCCGTCTTGCACTCCGCCTGTGCAGAGATATAATCTCCGGATCTTAAAAATTGTTCACAGGTGAAAATGAGTTCTGCTGAACTTACCTTAACCTGCTGAAACTCGCGCATCCCCGCCCATTCAATCAGTTTGGTCTTCGCTTCAATATTACTTGGATTTATCGAATACGCCTTTTTAGCATTTTCAATTGCGCTTTGTTTTTTGCCTTTTTGCATATCTATATTGGCCAGCCCCATCAGACCCTTGGATTGAACTGCGTTAGGAATTGGCTCTGACCCATCAATTCCAGAATGAATGAGTTCTGACGCGCGATCATAATGTTGAAAGAGGCTGAGCTCAAGCAATCCCATTTCGATTTTCGCGATGCTGTGATTGCGAACTGCTGCCAACACTTTTCTATAAAGCTCAAGGGCCTGTGGATATTGGCTTCTTTGCGCCATACACCGGGCCAGCTCAACATATAGCTTTTGCCAACCAGGCCACAACTCAGATGCTTTTTCAAAATAGGGAGTGGCGGTCAAATAGTCTCTATTGAGTAATAGGAGCTCACCCTTAATATCATATAAAATTGAAACTCCTGGTTGAAGCTGTAACCAATTATCAGTGAGGTGTTGCGCCTGTTCTGCACGATCATTCAAAAGATTATTTACAATTTCACAAACCGCACCATCAAGGCTTGATAGGTCGATTCTTTTTGCATCACGGACCATTTTTGAAACCGCCGCAAGGTCTTGTGAGTCTTGAAAGGCATAGGGCCATAGCTCTCGATAGGTTAAACATAACAGCTGCATTGCATTGGTATTTTTTGGTGAGGCCTCAATGGTTTCAACCAAATCATTTTCCGCGGCCAAATAGCCAGAAAAAGTATCTTTCTGAAAGTTCGCGACACTTCTTTTGAGTAACTCGCGGCTTCTATCTTGTGAGGTCCGGTCAGTGGCGGCTCGCGGTGAGATTAAGTGAATCTTTCCGCGGCGAGCCTCTTTTGGCTTTATAACTAGCGCGGCTAACATAACGAGCGTTGCTATTACTACCAAAAAAATTGGCAACTTATAGTTTTTTCGCTTTTCACTCTTGATATGCTCGCCCAAGTTTTTTAGTTCAATAACTTCTGGATCATTTTTTGCTGCAGCCGTCCCTCGAGGGCGAATCTTTCTCTCCTCTGCTGGCGACCGAATACTTCTAATGTTATTTTTTGGTCCAAGACTCTTGGTGCTAAAACTTTTAGATTTTTCAATCTTGGGTTCGTCAATTTCGAGATTTTCTTCTTGGTCTTTTTCAAAAATAGCTCGGCCGGCAAACTCTGGCTCTGAATTTTCTGGCTTTGTATCTTCATCAATACTTGCGTTTTGCCGCCGCGTTCGTTGCGTCTTGTTCTCATTGGCGAGGGACTCCAGGAGTTTATCATAAAACTCCGGCCGCAATGACATCTTAGTCCACGCTCCACCAGGAAAGGTGGCTACCAGTTCTTCGCCATTATAAAATGAATTTTCAATTTGTCGAAGGAGCTTCTCATAGGCAAAGGGCCCCCAAATCTTTCCCTCCGCATCTTGGATAATCCATTTTTGGTTCTCACTCATATACTTAGTGTAGCTAAATTTTTTAGGTTTGTGGCGTCCAAGTCTAATCTTTATGATCCTATAATTCGGTTCCATTTTGAAACCCGTGCCAATGTGGCGCTAACATTTTTACCTGGGCTTTCAGCCACGCCGTTTGTTTTGCGTGGCAGTTATGATTGTGGATTTTTGAGAGATCACTATCTTTCTGGACTAAAATCCAAGTTGTGCTAATTCTCTTGCTCCCATCTAGAGTTTACCCGGGCTAGCGGCGCGTTATTTTTTTTGCAAAAGTGTATCACTTCTTTTTATGAGCCTAAGGGCTCAAGTTTTTTTGAGAAATTTTTTTGCTTTTTACCTGTGTGTTTAGTTCTGCGATTGATTTTCGAATTCGGGACTTTGGCATGGGCCTTGCTAATACAAATGGTGTAAGCCAATCGGGAGAAATAGTTTGTTCAGATATCTTGTTGCCACTTATATTTTTGGAGTTCTCTTCGCTTCTGGAATGGCAAATAATGATCTCGGGAAAAATTATTTTCAGATTGAAAAAAGTTATCTGGATAATGTTCTAGATTATGATTGTTTAAGGATTGATTTGTTAAGATTAAAAAGTGCTTCGAACAAGATGTTAGTAGCACAGATTAAAGAAACTAGATTTGTTCTCCCCCCAAGTTTGAACAAGTTTAGTTTCGAAATTTAAAAGCTCAGTCCCACCCCCCCTCCGGGATTGAGCTTTGTTTAAACCCTAGAACCATCCCCTCCGGTGCTAGGGTTTTTTTTTGCCGTTTTATTGGGAGCTCATTTTATTCGCTGAATATCAGCTCCAAGGTTCTTTAATTTATCCTCTAACTTTTCGTATCCACGATCGAGATGATAAATTCGACTTACGATTGTCTCACCCTTCGCCGCCAAGCCAGCTAAAACTAGCGAGGCACTTGCACGAAGATCTGTGGCCATCAGAGGTGCGCCCTGCAGGCCGCTCGGCTTACCCTGAACTATTGCTACTCTTAAATTAGTGGTGACTACTGCCCCAAGCCGCAGCAGTTCGTTTACATGCATAAATCTATTTTCAAAAATATTTTCTGTAATTGTACTCGTGCCATTTGCAAGAAGCATCAAAGACATAAACTGCGCTTGTAAATCTGTGGCAAAGCCCGGGTAGGGTGCGGTCGTAATATTCACGCTTTGCCAATTGCTGTTCGCATCGATCGACACCGAGGCCCCGTCTGAATTGATTTTAAATCCTGCCTCTCGAAGTTTCAAAACTAATGAATCAATATGTTTTGAAATACACTCAGTGACTGAAATCTCTCCGCCGGTGATGGCTCCCGCAATTAATAGCGTGCCGGCCTCTATGCGATCGGCTATTACCCGGTGTTCCGCAGGATTCAATTTATTGACACCCTGTATTTCAATTTTCTCAGTGCCCGCACCCGATATCTTGGCACCCATTTTATTTAGATAATTCGCAAGATCCTCGATTTCTGGTTCTTTGGCCGCATTTTCAATCGTCGTCATACCATCGGCCAGAGTGGCGGCCATCATAATATTTTCGGTTGCACCAACACTGGCAAATGGCAATAGAATATCGGCCCCAACCAGACGCTTTGCTTTGGCAACAACATAACCCTCTTTAAGTTCAATGCTGGCCCCGAGAGCTTTCAACCCATCTAAGTGAAGGTTTATTGGGCGCGAACCAATCGCACAGCCACCCGGAAGACTCACCTGTGCTTCGCCGTATTTTGTTAAGAGTGGTCCTAAACACAAAATACTCGCTCTCATCTTTCGAACAACCTCGTAATGTGCCTCAAAAGATTTCGGCTTCTTACTATTCACGTGAACGCTTTTGCCCTCGCGAAAAACTTCACTGCCCATGGACTGCAAAAGTGAAATCGTTGACTCAATGTCTTTTAATTCTGGAACATTATGAAAAATGTGCTTTCCTTCAGCCAGAAATGTCGAGAAAAGAAGTTTAAGTGCCGAATTTTTGGCACCACTTACTTTGGCTGTCCCCTGAAGTTTTCTTCCACCTCGAATGAGAATTCGATCCATATATTAACTCTTTTCTGCAAAAATAAATCGATCCAATCCAGACAAGTCTTTTTCTGATCTGATTAAAACAAAATGACCCGTTTGTGCAAAAATCTCTCTTGCTTTTTCGGCCTGCGTCGCACCAATTTCAAAAGCGGCAAATCCGCCCGGACGCAAAACCTTAGCTGCAACCAGGGCCCAATCAGAAATTTCTTTAAATCCCTGATCTTCTGCAAAAAGTGCCTCGTACGGCTCAAATAATTTTACGCTCGCTTGAATATTAGGGTCATCCTTTGCGATATAAGGTGGATTGGCAACAACCACATCAAATTTTTTATTATCAAAATCGCAATCTTGAACTCGACTCTGAATGAACTCTGCTCGACCAAGATCAAGCCTTAAAGCATTCTCACGAGCTACTTCAATCGCAACATCAGAGGCGTCAATTCCAAGTAAGGATCCTTTTCCTGAAAGTTCCTTTAAAATGCTTAAGCCTATACAGCCGCTACCCGAACCAAAATCGACAATGGCTGTTTCGCTTGAACTATTTTTTTTCAACCACGCGATGACTTCTTCAACCACGCCCTCGGTTTCATGCCGAGGAACAAGCACGCCCTTTTTGACCTTAAAACTTTCATTATAGAAATCTTTTTTCTCAATAATGTAGGCTACCGGTTCAAACTGAGCGCGACGTCTAACAAAATCTCGACACTTTTGAATTTCAATTTCGCTTAGCGGATATTCAAACCTAATATAGAGCTCGATTCGCTTGAG
>JAYVXS010000056.1:0-22020 GCA_043784965.1 Bdellovibrionales bacterium | reverse complement strand
TTTTTATGGGCGCCAGATTTCTGATTCTGATCAGCTCTTAAGGTCTTTATTTTTCGGTTACAACTTTTTATGTGCGAGTTCTGCAGTTTTTAAAAAAGCAGTCTTCAAAATTGATAAGTTTCGATTTGATGAGCGTATTCTCCAGCTTCAAGACTTTAAAGCTTGGCTAGAACTTGCACAGAAGTATCGAATCGCAATTAACACCGAAAGATCTATAAAATATCGTGTTTCTACGCAAATTGCCTCCCTTTCGCATGCCAAAAATAATAGCAGGCTTCACTTCGAGTTTTATTTGGTTTATCGGAATTTCATGAAAAACGTTTCTGAGAAGGCACTTAAAGTTTTGTGTTTAGATGAGCACGCAAGGAATATAAATCTAGAGTGGCCCTCTCAGCTCTTAAAGGCAGAGCTTTGTCTTGTTCATACTTTACGGCCCATTCAAACTGTTGGGCTCGAGCTCATCTACGACTTTCCTGGTCAGTTGCCTTATCCAAATTCAGAATATTATAGGCGATGCCTTGAGATTGATACGTTCATGCAGAAGGAGGATAAACTTTTACATCTCATTAAAAGCTCGCTAAGGGCCAGATTGAAAGACTTAATACTTTTTCTTGTGCGTAGTCTAAGTAAAATCTGCAAGTCAGCAGGCTATAAGTCCGTCAGAAATTGAGCTCTGGGTCTCTTATCGATCAATTTATAACTGAGTATTGCCTCAGAGCATTCTCTAATTTATCCACAGAGATGCTAAATATACCGTGCACCAATTCATCCTCTGTATATGGCTTTTTTCGTTTTGGAAGTTCAGAAGGACCAGTGATATGAATATAAGAGGCTCCTGCAAAATTTGCCAAATTACTATACATGCAATAATCTAGATTTCGTTCGCAAACCATAGTGAAAACCAGACATTTATCTTTACAGAAAATCAGATTTGAAAGTGCTGCGCCGCCAACGCCAACGATGCAATCTACACTATTGAATAAAACCACCTGTTCTAAAAAAGAAAGTTTCTCAGGATAAATAATTTCAAAATTTTGACTTTTCATAAATTCAGTTATCGCAGAGCTGTTGGATAGGCCGCGCGCAGCCGAAGATGAGCGAAAAATAAATATTTTTCTATTCATTGTCGGTGTTTGAATGTTCTTTCGCCTTGCTTCTGCTAAGGCAGTATCTCTGAGAAATACAAGGTGAGGTGTGGAAATCGCTCCGCCAAGCCAAAATTCAATTTTGAAATTATCGGGATGATAAGTGGGTATCGACGGTACATAAAGATATTTTACCTTAGTTTCGGTAAGATCAGGGTCAATTTGAATAATATCTCTTTTTTCTAAATTGAAACATTCTAAGCATTCATAGAATTGTTTAGGCAGGCCACTCTTAACTATAAGTGGGACGTTTGTAGGAAGCTTGGCTTGAATCGTATTATATATTTTCGGAATATATTCGATCAGCCAATGAAAGTAGTTTTCAGTGGCACGGCCAGAAATTAGTATGGCCTCATTAATAACCCGTACTTCTTTCGGCTCGTAGTGAATTAGCGCAGTCGTTTGTTCGCCGCGCACCAAATAAAAAAATCTCCAAACCCCAGCCACTAAGCCATTTTTTGGATGGGCGGCGGGCTCATGAATGATCATATTTTGGTGATCGACTATTTGAAAGGCGCCAACAATAGATACATCCTTAAACTCAGTAACGAAGATGGGCGGCACCGAAACCTTTCGCATTTTGCGATCTGCATTTGGAAAAACAAGAGGATCCATAAACTCATAGCTATCACTTTGTTTAATAAGCGTTCTCTTTGTCTCGACTTGGGAAGCATCTACAATTCTCAGAAATTCATATTTATTGAACCTGTTTGAATTGAGTTCGGTCAAAAGCTTTTGACCAAGCGACTCAGAGATTTGTCTAGCCATGACTAAGAGTTTTCGTTGAGACGAAATATGATTTAGAAACCATTTGGGTTTTTTTGCATTTATAAAATCGATCTGAGCTTGGGAGTTCGTGCCTAAGGGTAATTCATAAAGTAGATTTAGTAAAATGGACCCGGTAGATTCAGAATTGAAACTCAGACTATCAATTAATTCGGGATGAAGGAGAAACCATTCGTAATAGAATTCTTCGTTTAGTCTATTGAATGATTGTGCATTTGGTCTTAATAGAATTAGAGCTTTGCAATAATAAATTCCCAATAATAGATGAATGCGGCTTAGGAAGTACCCAAGAATTAGAATGATTTTTCTAAGCCAGAGCGTGATCATGTTTTCAGTTCGGTGTAAATAGATTTGTATATAGTTTTGCGCCCTCATTCGGATCCCCGTCAAATACAAGCTTGCCAGCATCGATCAAAATACAGCGGTTGCAGAAGGTTTTAATGAGCTCCGTGCTATGAGTCACCAAAACAATTGATTTGCCGCTTTCATAGATCTCTTTAATCTTATCAATGCACTTTTTTTGAAAACCGGCATCGCCTACCGCAAGGACCTCATCAAAAAGAAAGATCGGGGCATCGAGATGTACGGCGATTGAAAAGCCCAGCCGAACCAGCATGCCGCTCGAATAGGTGCGGACCGGCTTAAATATATGTTCGCCAAGTTCTGAGAATTCAAGAATTGGCTTAACTAGGTTTTCAATATGCTTCTTGCCGTAACCTAGAATTGCAGCATTTAGAAATATATTCTCATAGCCCGAAAGCTCCTCTGAAAAACCTGCGCCCAATTCTAAGAGGGGGGCAACTTTGCCGCTGACCTTGATTTGGCCACTTGTGGGTGTGTAAATACCGGTGACTAGTTTAAGCATCGTGCTTTTGCCGGCACCATTGCGGCCCATAATCCCTACAAACTCACCCGGAAAAATATCAAAACTAATGTCATTGAGCACTTGAAATTCATGCTTTTTGCCCAATTCCACTTTGGCCTTCAGCACGTCTGTCAGAAGTTTTTTGACACTATTGGGCCGGTCTTGCCACAGGTAGAAGTTCTTTGAAACATTTTTGAAAGTAATTGCCGGCAGCGCGCTCATATATTTTCTACAATCGTATTATTGAATTTTTTGAAAAAAGAAAACGCCAAAATTGCAATCCCAAGAGTCCACAATGCTGAGTAGAGAAAAGAATGCAAATTGAGCTCGCCCTTGAGGACAAAGGTGGTGTGTATTTGCTCGAAAACAAGTGCTACTGGATTAGCCATAATAATAAAATTAAATTTTTCAGGAATCATATCTCGAGTGTAGACGATTGGCGTAATATAGAACCAAATTTGTATGACGATACCAATTAAATGTCTTAAGTCGCGAAGAAAGACAAAAACATATGAGAGAATTAAGCCGATGCCATAGGCCTGAATGAATAGCAGTGTTGAGAGTAGAATTAAATTCAATACGCCAAGCGGTTGAAAGCCAATCATATAAATTTGAATGAGAATGAGAACAGGAATTGAAAAAAGGTAATTTACAAAAGCGGTTATGACTTCAGATAGCGGAAAGATATGCGGCGGCAAAGGCACCTTATTGAGTAAATTGTGGTTTAGTAAAACACTTTCCATACATTGCATCACTGAGCACGAGAAGAAGGTCCAAGGTAAAATCCCTGAAAGTAAAAAGAGTAAATGATTGGGAATCTGAATTTTCATAACTTGATTGAAAACGTAAAAATAAACTAGAGCATTTGCTCCAGGCACAAGGACGGTCCACAGAAATCCCAAATAGGATCTGCGGTACTTCAATTTCAGATTGCGGCTCAATATATTATAAATTAGATATTTGTTCTTAAATCCGAATAATACTTTGAGATCGACTATAAGCGACTTCATGATCTAAGTTTAGCTCGTATGTTGAGGTTTTTTATGCGCCTAAATGTAGGTTTAAAATGGCTATCTTGCAACCAGAATCTAATTACGGCAAATCAAAACCAAACTTGTAGGCTGCGAAATTAGCATTGTAAAACGGGTCTCTCTGCATGATATGGCCCCAGTGTCTGAGCATATATTCAACCTCACTGCGATAGCGCAAAATTTGCTTAAAGCGTGTATCAGGGGGGCGTGAAGCTGATTCTATGTGGTAGAGCTCAACTTTTGGCGTCCAAACAACTTTCAGGCCGATCTCGCGTATTCGCAGGCAAAGATCAATGTCGTTGTAAGCTATGGCGAGGTCTTGTTCGTTAAATCCGCCAACTCTTGCAAAAACTTCAGAACGCAATATCATACAAGCCGCCGTAACGGCAGTCAATTCATGTGGAAACTGGAGCCGATTACAATATCCAGGAGAGCTTCTGCGCTCGAAGGAATGTACGTGATAAGCCGAATTAGACGCAAGAACAACGCCAGCGTGTTGAATGAAGCCATTTTTGTAGTAAAGCTTGCCGCCAACGGCGCCAACCTGGGGTGCGAGTGCCTCACGAACCGCCTCTTTGAGCCAATCAGCGCGCATTACTTCAATATCATTGTTGAGGAGCACCAGGACTTCGCCGGTACAATGTTTAAAGCCAAAATTATTTATTGCTGAGTAATTAAATGGGAAAGGATAGGAGATAACTTTAATTCGCGGATCAGTTTCAATTTCTGAAAAGTACTTTTTTGTCGCCGGCTCAATACTTTGGTTGTCGACAATTACAATTTCGATATTTGGATAATCTGTTTTCTTTAAGATCCCTTGCAATAGATTTCTTAAAAGTTGAACTCGGTCGCGAGTTGGTATGAGTAGACTGACTTTGGGCAACTCGTTTGGTAAGGGCCAAACAATTGAAGCTGTGTCTTTTTTGGCAAAGCTTAGGTGTGCATTATACTTAGTCTCGAGGCTTAGATTTACCTCGTTAAATAATTCTTTTTGTTGAGAGGAAATTGGGTTCTGAGCGTGAAATAGTATTTTTGGAATATGGCCAATTTGTGTTGGACTAAGTTTCTCGATGAGTGTGACAAGTAGCTTCGACCAGGTTTCGATTTTGTCATCCAAAAGTGTATTGACCAGCTGGTTTCTATATACGATTGCCAGGCCTTGAAAGCAGTTTTGGCCAATGAAATACCTAAGATTCCAGTCCGGATGAAATTTCGGATTAACTCTGGCGTGGTTTTTATCGAGTGAATCAGAATCTGCATAGGCGAGGCAAGATTTTTCACTATTGAGCTTTATCCATTCAATGGTTTCTTTTAAGCAGCGCTTCGCTATGATTCCGCTATCATTTTGTATGATCAGCCATTCTATATTTTTAGTTAATAATTCATTAGTAAAGCCTCGCAAGTCTGAATTGAAGGCCCTCTGAACCACAAAATGAAAGTTTGACTCATGAACGCTAAGCCCGGCCTCATCGAGGGCTTCTCGTAAATGCGTAAGCTCTTGATCGGATCCGTAAAAAAAACACTCTGCCTTGAATTTTACCAATGTTCGAAGGGACTCAACTATGTCGGTCAGATGTTTAAATGATTGCGGTAAGAATAAAATGGCCGGGAGATGATCGTTCTTGAGTGTTTCGGTCCAAGTCGAAATTTCGGAATCAGTTGGCGAATCCATTTTTGTTACCCAGCGTGCATACTTCGCCCGATTTCTTTGAGGATCTAACATCTTAAAGGCGAAGCGTATGTACAGCGATAAAGTTACCAAGGGTCCTTTTAGTATTTTGTATTGATCGAATATACGATGGATCCAGTTTGCAAATTTAACGGCTGGCATTCGGTGAAGAGATCCTAAGTATTTGAGATAGGCTGAAATCTGATTTGGATCTTCAATTTCTAAAATATGATTACCAAATTTGGTGGTTTCATTTTTGGCTTCGAAAATTGCGATGGCAAATAGTACGAGTGCTCGTTGAAGCTGAAGATAGGAGTATATCAGCTCATCTCTTGTATTGGTTGGGGGCTGCAGCGAAGATTGTGGGCTTGGCGGCGGCGTTAATGGCGGGTTTGATGGTGTTAATGCTTCTCTCATTGGTGCGTGAGACTAATCAAAAAAGCTTGGTCCGTCAAAAGAGCGCGGCGTGTCGAGCGTCTCGGCCATGGCTTCAATTAGTGCTTCAGCAATAGATATCTTAGTTGATCATAGGTCCCTGGCTCATGGGCACACATAATATGTATTATAATAATCATTAATATATGCATAAAAGTATGTACAAATATGCTTATTTTGTGCTATGCTGTCTCAGATGGCAGCTACAGTGATATTCGGTAAATTTGAGTGGGACAAAAGCAAGGCTCATAAAAATGAAGATAAAAAGAAAAATAAATAAGTCCCATACGGATGAGCCAGTAGGCGAGTTGAGCTTAATAGATGACTTTTTGCCCGCACCAGAAGATCTTTTGCCCAAAGATCATACGGTTAAAGTTACGGTTGCTCTTGACGAGCAGACTGTGAAATTTTTTAAAGCTGTAGCAAAAAAAATGGGTTTTAAATATCAAAGAATGATTCGCGAAGTATTAAAGGGCTATGCTAAGAAATATGGTTGATATCTCGCTCAAGAGCGCAGCTTTTTCGGCCGCACGCGATTCACATGTGCTTCGATAAGGTCCACAGGATACCGAGAAGTCTTTTGCACGATGGCTTTGTAATCCTCCAAATTGGGGATTTTTGCCGGATTAAATCTTAAGAGCTCAATTTTTATAAATGGATAATTAAATTTTTCAATGAGCTCTCGCCAAAAGAAATGGTAGGGATTCACTTCGCGCAAGTTCATATGTTCGCGCCAAGCTTCAAGTGGCTTTTGATTTTTAAGAACATAATTGTGAATCTCATGGTACGGAAAGAGCGGCACTAGCTCAATTTGATTCTCTTTTGCCGATTTGCTCAAGCCGAGTTCGCCATTTCTAATGGTTGGTAGCCTGCCATAGTGGTTGCGGTAATTCTGCCAATAATCGCCAAACCATTTGGTCTTTAGGCAGGCTTGATTGAAAATCAAAAAATAGGATTGCAGATGATAAGACTCCAGATGACCAGACTCCAGATGACCAGACTTCAATTGACTAGACTTGCCGTAGAAGTCGGTCATGCCGCCGATGGCTGCCTTAGTTTTGACTTCGATATGGCCTAGAAAATTCTCAAGAGATTGAAAGGGGCCATAAACCGTATCGTTGGCTAAGATGAGGCTTTGATATTTTTGAATATTGGGGATGAGGCTTAGACCTAACTTCCAGGAGCCGAAATCCCTGCCGAAGTTATTTCTGAGAATTAGGCAATCGACTTTACTAGAGATCTTCTCAATTTCAGTTTTTGAAATATTGAGATTGGTCGAAACCACCATCACCTTGGCTCTTAATTGCTGCTTTAAATTTTCAATGAGAAATAAAAATGCCGGGTCAAATTTTTCGTGGATATCATAATGCGCGCATATAAGCAGGCGCTCGCCATCGAGGTTCGCAAAATCAAATCTTTGAACGACTTGCGGCCTAAGATGGCCAACGAAGGTTTTGATTTCGTCGCGAATGGCTCTGGCGAGATTCATGAATCTAGAAATCAGGCTGGGAGCTTTGTCAGACATGAGCTATTGAATTCCCATCACATTGAATTTCCATTATGAAAAAAACTTCTTAACGCCATCAATCACCCGGTGCAGTTCAGTCTCGGTAAGCGAATGAAAGAGCGGCAGTCGCACCAGTCGATCTGACAATTTCTCAGTCATCGGCAGGCCAGCTGGCGGCGTTGGATAATGTTTGCGGCCAAAGGGTGATAGATGCAAAGAAATATAATGAAAGGGAGTGGTAACGCCTTGGTTCTTCATATGCTTGATAAAATCTTGGCGCGGTGTAGTCGCTGGAAGCAAGAATGCAAATATATGATGATTGGTATGGTTGTATGCGGGGACGCTCACCAATTCTCCACCAACTTTTGAGATCACTGGACCAAGTTCGTGCAAATAAGTATGCCAGTCTTTGGCGCGTTTGGCGTTGATCATTTCGAGCTGCTCAATCTGCGGCAAGAGGTAGGCGGCGGCCATATCGGGCATAAGAAAGCTTGAGCCGATGTCGACCCATGAATATTTGTCGACGAGTCCTTGTAAAAACTGTGAGCGATTGGTGCCCTTTTCTCTGATGATTTCAGCGCGCGCGAGATATTTTTTATTATTGATGAGGAGTGCTCCACCTTCACCGCAATTGATATTTTTGGTTTCGTGAAAGCTAAAGCAAGCGAGATCGCCAAAGGTCCCAAGCTGTCGGCCCTTGTAAGTCGCACCTATACTTTGCGCGGCATCTTCAAAGAGCATGAGATTTTTGTCTCGGCAAAATTCTAAAATGGGATCGTAGTCAGGCGAAGTGCCCGCATAATTCATGGTGACCACAGCTTTGGTTTTACTCGTGGTCAGGCGTTCAATTTCTTTGAGCGTGATATTGCCTGAGGCATCGCAGTCAGCGAATTTAATCTGTGCGCCCCTGAGTGCAAAAGCATTCGCGGTGGAGACAAATGTAAAGCTCGGGCAAATGATTTCATCGGCTGATTGGTTGGCGCCCGCGCCTGAACTTTTGTCGGCGCCCGCGCCGACCACGCCGACCTCACTCAAGAGGCCCATCATATCGAGAGCATGAGTGGCGGAGCTTACCAATTTGACTTGAGTATTGAGACGTCGTGAGAGTTGTTGTTCGCAATTTTTGCTGTAGGGGCCATCGCCAGACATATGGTCTCCGCCCAGAGATTGCATGACGAGTTCGTTTTGTCCTTTGAGATGAACAGGCTTACTAAACGGAATATGGGTTGTGTTTGGCAGGGTGTTTGGCTGTGAGTTTGGCTGGGAATTTGGCATTAGGGGGCTGAGACTAATCAAAAAACTCAAGTTCGTCAAAAGGGCGCGGCGCGTTGATTGGCGGGCGGGAGTTAGGGATTTGCGGGCGTCGCGCGGGAGGCCAGGCGTGGGAGTGGGCGCGGTGCGGGTGCGGAGTGACCTGAAGACTTGAAGGGTCGATATTCGCATCAAATTTTCTTGAGACTTGCCCTCGCAAGGTTTACCCGCTCATGCCCGTTTGCATCTAAGTAGTCCAAGTAGTGTATCCATGACGTCAATCCGGCCACGACATTGAATATTTCATTGAAATATTCAATGAACGGGTATATGCTGCTGGGGAGAGTACGTGAAATCAGCAGAAATTCTGCTTATATTGAGAACTTTGGCGAATGGCAATTATCGAGTTACTTTGCATGCGAAACAAAGGATGAGCGAGAGAAATATTACCCACGCAGATGTTCGGCATTGCGGACTAGATGCTGTTGCCTTCAGGCAGTCGGACGGAAAATTTAAGGTGGTGGGCAGAGATTTAGATAGCGAAAGACTTACCCTGATTTGTGTGTTCGAGGATGGCGTACTTATAATCTCTGCCTTTTAGTTAAAAAACGCACCTGATAAACGCGCCTGATAAACGCGCCTGAAAAACGCGCCTGAAAAACTAACCTGAAACATTCATCTGAACATTTATGAGAGGAGGACCAATGAAGAAGTGGAAAGAAAATTTAGCTGGCTTAGTAAGCCTTGAGTACATTCATTTTGTGAACGTACCAATGAAGGACTCAAAGCAAGGTTCGGTGATTGATCTTGAACCTGATGTGTTAGAACGCCTCGCTGCGGTGGCCATTGTTGAAAATCGGATTCCACTGAGGGGGCGCGAAGTTAAATTTTTGCGAAAAGCTCTTGGCCTTTCGCTAGAGAAATTTGCCAATAAACTGGGACTAACTTCGGGCTCAGTTTTTCATTGGGAGAAGGCAGAAGATCAGCGCCTCACTCCGGTAAATGAAGTTGCAGTTCGTTCACTTGCAGCAGAGGAATTAGATCTTGAAATCTCTGGCAAATTTTCTGCCCTTCTCGGAGATAAAATCCACGATCTCAAAGTGAAGGCGAGTTGAGCGTCGAGGCTTGGCGAAAAGCAGGGCGGCTTGATTTTTGGCTCAAGTCTTAGCCTCTAACAACCTGTAAATGCTTGAGAAGCCTAGGTATTATAAATAGACCTTACTATATACGGCAATTAAAGTACATTGAGAGGCTTAAATTAGAAATACAATCGCTCCGACATAATGAGGAGAAATAATGAGGAGAAATAATGAAGGGAAATAATGAAGAGAAATAATGAGGAGGCCTGTTATGGATTTTTGTATGTCTTGTGAAACGGATTCTGTGGTTTTTAGCAAAACTAAGATTAAGCTTGGTCGCGAGAGCTTTGAGACTGAGGCCCAGCAATGTGAGAATTGCGGAAATGTGGCGATCAGTCCGCAGATTCAATCTGAAATTGATACTTGGGCCAATCAATTTACAAAATCTATCATAGAGCTTCAGCCGTATTTTTCGCGAGCGATGTATGGCCGGATCATCGAGTATTCTGCCAAGTTCAATTTGAATAAGTCTGAATTTATGAAGGCTTGTACGGTATTTTATCTTGAGAAAATGATGGCTATGAAGAATTTCAAGAAACTGCGTATGCAAGTGCTTGAGAAAGCTCGCCTAAAGGATGAAGGGGCACGCGAGAAGATCTGCGTCTCTATTAAGTATCAGCTTTTTAAAAAAGTTGAGCTTTACTCAAGAGTTTGGAAGTTGGAGTACGACTCCAATGTGATGGAGGAGGCTGTGCAGTTCTTCGTGACCATCTTAGACCGCACCGCGGAAGTTAAAGAAGCTGATCGCAAAGACCTCATTCAGTTTGTCACAAGCCACGCCATGGCTTCTTAGTTCATAAAAAACTTGAATTTTGATAAGCGTCTCTAGGAAGCAATAAGGGCTCCGGTGTCGAAAAGTAGTGGCTTAAGACTAAAAATAGGTCTGATTTCGTCTCATCGCTAGCATGATCTCCAATATCAACTTTAATGAGATTCGGGCGAGTAGAATTTGATAGAATTTTGAGGCGTGATTCAATCATTGCCGCTCTTTCTTCAGGGCTTAGATCAGGAAACTCATTTTCAATTTCGCTTCGTATTTGTTTTTTAATTTCTTCAATTGCCATACTCATCAGAGAGCTTTTTGAAGTAATCGATGACGGCCGGGCTCAAATTAATACCAACTGCCTTTTTCTTTTTGGCAGGATACGGGTTTTTCAATTTTTTCATTTTATCGAAATCATATTCCTTTTTCATAAAACACTCTTTCCTTTTTAGTCGCTTTGCGAGCCGAAATAATTTGAATGACGGAATCTGATTCAAACCAGATACCGTGCTTCTTACGGCTTGCTATTTGATTCAGATCAAGAAGCACCTTTGGTGCGGGTAGATTGAAAGTCGAAAACAATCTGATCGTACTTAGCAACTGGGCGAACGGCTCGCGGATCATCTCGTTTGTCCTTTTTAAGTTCAATGAGTCCTATGAGTTCGAGACCTTTGACGTCGCGTGAGACATTACCCTGGTTCTTTTTCAAAATTTCAGCGAGTTCTTTTACGCTATTTGGCTTGTGTTCGACAATAGCAGCGAATGCTTCTAGTTTTGATCGAGAAACGGCATCCATCATAGCACTAATGGAGCCGCAAAGCATTTCATCTTCTTTTATATGAGGGACGCCAGTTTTTACGGCGCGCTTAAAATCGGACATCATATCTTTGAGTGAGGTCTTGCCCAGTTTTAAGGTAAATGTTTTCAAGAGCCCTCCATCTCGCCAAACTTTAGAGGAAGGGTCTCCTTTTCGCTAATCACCAGCAGGGCCTTCATAATCACCTTACCATAAATGTATAAAAATACAATAATAAAATTAAATTATTCAATTTGAATTGTTCTGATTGCAAGCAAGGCGCTAAACTAAGACCAGTGAAAGCACTTGCTCTGTAGATATCGCGGCCGAGTGGCGGCGCTTCGTCTGGCAAATTTTTGCAATTTTTGAACTATCAGGCCATTACATTGCTAAAACTTTTCAACTCATTAGGACTAAGTATCCAGAGCCCTTAATAATAAAGACCTGAGTTCTCTTGTCGATTTCGCACTAATACTAGGCTGACTCTTTTTCAAGTCTTTCGGCAATCCAGATTTTAAGTAAGGTTTGATATCCAATATCACCCTTTCTGCGGGCAATTTTTCGAAGCTTTGAGACCATTGCTTTTGGCAGCCGAATGCTGGTTGAAATACCTGAGCGAATGCGCTTTTCGGGCGTCACTTTAACAGAATTCGACTCATCCCAATCCGAGGCTTTGTATTTGAATGCTTTTACTTTTTTTTTCATAAATCCCATCCAGTTATGATTCTGGCTGAACTTGAGCCAAAATCTTCAAAAATAAGCCTAATTTTACGACCGGCATTTGTTCGCCCATCGATTCTGTACTTTTTGGGTCCATACTTCTTCTTATTCGGAGTAATTATGTACGAGTTAAAAAAAATTTCCTCAGCTTCCGATTCTTGTATTTGATGGAGTGCCAAGTGATCCAAATTACCATCATCCCAAATGAATAAGAACCAGCGTTTTCCGCGGAGACCCGTCATGTTTAATGTACCTCAATTGTAGCTACAAGTCAATTTTGCAGATACAATAGGTGAGCTATGCAAATCGTAGGCTGGCTCTATTGAACTTATAGCCTGGGGCTGTATTTGATCGAATTCGGCTTGTCCGGATGAGCGGATCATCTCATTGCAAATCTTTCCATTTCTCAAACTCGCTCGGGCGAATTTTGAATCGAGCAATATTGCCGTCATGCAGGCTCATGATTTCTATTTCGATCAATTTAAAAAGCTCGGCCCTATCTTGTTGCTCAATGTCTTGAGTCTCCAGCAAGTTTTGAATTCTGTTCACTACCTCTGGCCCTGGCACCTTTTCAAGAATCACTGCACGAATCACATTTTGGATTGCGGTGCGATATTTTAACTTCAATAGATTGGGCTCACCCATAGCCTGTTGAATGGCGGAGTATTTTTGCGAGGACCGCTCATAAGCCCACATATACAAATCTCTTAGGAGGCTGACGTCATTTTTTTCATAAATCCCAATAAGGGACTTGGCGTAAGCCTCCTTTTCTATATCCGCAAAAGATAGTGGATTTAAATTTTCTTTAATTAGCGAAATATTGGCCACAAGTCTCGCCGTTCTTTTATTTACATCTTCGAAGGCCTGCATATATGAAAGATGAACCAATGAAAAAAATGACTGCTCAAATGGATTTTTTATGAAGTTCAATTTTTCAATGAATACCTGAAAACAATCTTTAAGGACGTGAGGGTTTTCAAGGGGCATATAGGTGGAGCCCCCAACGCCAACTGCAATTTCTCTAATTCTGCCCGAGGCACCAGGGTCCCCCAAGAGGTTTTCAGATAATAGGGCGTGTATACTGCACACTTTATGAGAGCTAATTTTTTTGTCTGCGGCCCCCTCGATAATATATTCGATACCAGCTTTGTGATTTAAAATCATTTGCGCTTCAGAAGCGTTTTTGCCCACGGCATTTTCACCAAGTTCAATAAGTCGTTTTGTTTCTAAGAGAGAATAGGTGTTGCCCTCGAGGCGGCTTGAATTCCAAGATAAATCTATGAGTAAACGGTTCAAGATATGGCGAGCGTGGGTGCCAGCAGGTTGTGGTTTGTTCTCTATGCGACCAATATCTGCAAGCTGTGAACACTGGGCTTCGGTTAAGTAATAGGATCGGTTTGGCTCATACGATCTTAAGAACTCCTGATTGTAAGCAATTGGTTTTCGAGTTTGGAGAGACTGAGAGACGTAATTTAGCAAATTCTTGGCCTCTTGGGAGAGGGGGATATCTTTGAACGCAGTTGTGGCATTCGCTTGAATGGGCGTTTCTTGAAGCTTGAGTGAGTGAAGCTTGAGTGAACTGTACGTGCGCGCGCGCGCCTTGCCATGGGATAGAATCACTTTATTTTCGATGAGTTCTTTGAAGGCGCGCTGAATTGCCCTTCGGTCAGCTGGCACGAGCATTGACGTTGCGGCAGCTTTTGCGACCTCATGAATACTGATTTCCTTTTTTTCGGAGAGGAGCCTCAGTATCAGTTCTTTGAGATTGATTTTCTTTTTCGGAGCCATAAATCCTCCAGAGTATTGCGACATTTTATGTCGCGATAGTCGCATATATTAACTTATAGCATGAAAAGTGTCGCGATTTCAAGTATTGCGACATTATCATGAGAGTATTGCGACATTTTATGTCGCAATACTGGCTTTATAATTCAAATGACGGCTTAAGGCGCCCAGGCGCCTAGGGCCGGCCAAAGGAGCCGGCTAAGGGCCTGGCCCGCCGGCCATCAACCAATAAAAGCAGACTTTACATTTAGCATAACTATATGTAAAGTATAGTTATGAACATGATTTTCAACATCGAACGTAGTTTTTGGCTCGAAAAAATACAAAAGTCGTGGACACAAAGGCCTATCGTATGGCTCGCGGGAGTGCGTCGCTCTGGCAAGACGACCTTGGCGAAGTCGATTCCTCAGTCCGTTTATATCAATTGTGATCTGCCAAGTGAGCAACGCCGACTTGAAGATCCAGAGGATTTTTATCTAAATCTAAAAGCCAAGGTCGTGGTTTTTGATGAGATTCACCAACTGCCAGAGGCCTCGCAGTTACTAAAAATTGGCGCCGATCACTTTAAGGGAATTAAAATACTTGCGACGGGATCATCAACTTTGGTTGCAAGTAAGAAATTTAAGGATTCACTTACTGATCGTAAGAGAAATATTCATTTTCTGCCTGTTTTGGTAAGTGAATTGGCGGCCTTTAAAAGTACGCTCAAAAAACGGATTCTTTTTGGCGGTTTGCCGCCGTCTCTTTTGCAAGACGAACTGGACCCTGATTTTTTTGCAGAATGGATGGACTCTTTTTACGCACGAGATATTCAAGAAATTTTTGCGGTCGAGAAAAGGCAGCCTTTTCTGAAAGTACTAGAATATTTAATGATCCATAATGGCCAGCAATTTGAAGTGACAAAGTTGGCCCAGGTGAGCGGCGTCTCAAGACCGACCACTATGAAATACTTAGATATTCTTGAGAGTACCAAGGCCATCACATTGTTAAAGCCTTTTTCGCAAAATCCACTGCAAGAAATTGTCAGTCAGCCTAAGGTTTACGCTTTCGATACAGGACTCAGTTGTTTTGCAAAAGGGATCTCGGAGCTTCGTAGCGAGGATTGCGGTCAATACCTAGAAAATCTCACCTTAGAAACTCTGCAAAGTCGGGGATATGAAAGACAGCTACATTATTGGCGTACAAAAAATCAAAAAGAAATTGATTTTGTTATTCCAATCAATCGATCTGAAACGCTGGCGATCGAGTGTAAATGGAGTGAGCGCAATTTTAACGACGATGCCTTTCAACTCTTTAGGACTAAGTATCCAAAGGGGCAGAACTGGGTGGTGACCTCAGACTCAAAAACTCGGGTTGTGGTGTTAAAGAAAATGAAAATTCAATTCGTAAATATTTTTGATCTTGCAAAAATGGAAATATAGTCAGCTAGGCCGACTCAAGTTTTAAATTCATTGCTTTTGCTAGCCGAAGACCGGCTAAAATAATTTAATAAATTCAGCTAAATCATTTAAGTTTCAAGAATGTCGCTAAAATTGAACTCCGGAAACGTCTTTTTTATATGAATCAATGTCGAAAGCGTCGGATTCGCTCTTTTGGGATTCTCTAAAACCTGATAGCTAAATAAATTTTTAAAACCAAGGAGCTCGCGCATATTTTGCTGAGTTTTGGGGCCGCGTAGTCGCATTTGTCTGAGGGCAAAGGAAAATGCCAAGTGAGCGTTAACGCTGATTTCGATCACAGCTTTTCTGGCTGAGTATGACTTATTGGGAAATGCCATAAGTATTTTAGAGTCCTCAGGTTCAGAAATGTATAGTTCTAATGCCTCTTTGCAGCTGGCCTTAAGCTCAACAAGATTTTTGCCCTGGGAGCTGCAGCCCTTTAGTTCAATGCAATCCGCCCAGTAGCCATTTTTTTCTTTGTAAGTTTTAAAGTGATACTTCATTTTTCACTCTCTAAGTCTCTTCAGAAGTTTTCTCTCAAGTTCCTTTTTTAATTCTCTATGCAGAGGGATTATTTCAATTTGACCATTCTTTTCTATTTTCACGTGAGAGCCCCTTTGTGCTTTCACAGTCCAGCCAGCGCGCTCAAATCTTCGCAGCATATCCTTGCCACTTATCGGCATGTTGCACTCAATGATGACCTCATAATACCAATTATAGTTGGTATTGTCAAATTGTATCGGGTCGAATTTGAGGTATTCGGTTGAAATTTCACTCTCAGGCCTTATCATTTGTCGAATCCCAATGTGGGACATAGTTATTTTCGCATTTGGCTTTTTTAGGGTGCAGGTTTTGAGCCCAGATTGGAGCCTCTAGGAGGGCCGAGCGACTTATATCTCCGACTAAATCGTATCCGGCCCGTCGGGCATCAATTCGGCCAGTCGCATAAAACTAGGCTTCGCTGAAGAACACCTTTTGCAAGCCAAGGCACTTGTGGTATTTCAATCGATATTGCCGAGGTGAAAATGAGTTCAGAAATCCATTTAAAAGTTGTACCAAACATATTGCCAAATATTGCACCAAACATATTGCATAATCCTGGGCCTAACCTAATTCCTGACCCAATGCCTAATATATTGACAGGTTTTCAGCAGTCGAGAGATAAGATTCCTGAACAGATCTATGCTCAATTAAAGGCCTTTGGCGAGCCTGAAGAGACCGCGCCCTGGCTTGATTACTCTGGCTTTGAGCTTGGCGAAGTCTCAGCTCAAGTTCTTATAAAAATTATAGAGTTTGAATATGATGTCAGCGAAGTGGACGACGAGGTTTGGTGGCTGGCACTTCATGCATGGCGAATTTTAATTAGCAAAAAATATGAGGCCGCCATTCCTGCGCTAATAGGCTGTTTGACCGCGGACCCAGATGACGATTGGGCATCAGAAGACATCGCGCGAGGATTGATCGAATTTGGACCGATTTCGATTCGGCCAATATTTCTTGAGTTTGCAGAAGAAGCTAATTTCGCGGAATCTGTATATGGCCTTGCGACTTTGACTGAAGTTTTGGCGGCAATTGCTAAGGCTCATGTTGCCGAGTATGAATTGGTAGCTGGCTTCTTGCGAGAGCAGCTTGCTAGCTTTGAGACTTTGCCGCCCAATCTCAACTCATTCCTGATTTGCGCTTTGCTAGAAATTCAAGATCTAAAGGCCTTGCCCATCATTGAGAGAGTTTTTGCCCGAAAATATTTAGAATTAGAAATTGTCGATTGGAAGCTCGTCCGCAGTAAATTTCCAGAGGCTAATCTTCCAGAAAAAATTAAGGAAGAAAAGTTGGAGGATGGTGCGCCTAAATATAGCGGAGACATTCAATTTCAGAAGCTGCTTAAAGCCATTGGTGGTTCGATCAATATAGACGAGGTAAAATGTAGAATTCTTGGCCTACTTTTGGCGATCGAATACATCGAACCATTTGAATTGGCGGATCAAATCATCAGAGAAGCCAACGAAGAAGAATGTGGTTTTCAAACTCAAGGTCAGGCTGAGTACTATTATCGTGAATTTTTTGGCTTATGGAATGAGATGACCATTTACCAAAACGAATTATTTCAGCTGCCAAAAGTAGATTTAAACAAGGCCGAGATTAGCTCAGATACGATGCTGAGCTCCTTAAGGATCTTTTGGCTGAGCGTCCAAATCGAAGCTTTTCTCGATGGATTCAATATGGGCAATGACAATACCCAGATTTTTCAAAATAGTTTGGCATTTGATTTTATTGATTTTCTCGACCAAAAGATTTTTGAAATTGAAGATTTAGAAGAGAGTGATATTTTGAATTCTCAGCTTGTAAGTGATCTCATCTCAGAAACAGAAAATCACTGGAATGAAAATTATTTAGCCTTTGCAAAAGAATGTCTTAAGTTGCGCGAGCAAAAATCTGCAAGAGTTGAATTTATTCAAGCCAATAAAGAAGTGGGTCGCAACGATCCATGCCCTTGTGGCAGCGGCAACAAGTTTAAAAAATGCTGCTTGGTGGTTTAGGGGAAGGTTTAGAAGCTGGCGGCTATAGCCCAAGTTCTTTAAGGCCTTGTTGCCATGGCAGAGCCCAGACGGGGCCGAATTTTTGCTCTTTTCGGCCAAGATGAAAAATAAAAAGACCACTTTGTTTTGGATACTGTTTAGCAAAGTAAATAAGAGATTCGCAGTCCCGCGAAGAGAGGCGATCCGAAGTTTTGACTTCGACGGCATAGATCTTATTTTGCCAGCGTAGAATGAAATCGACTTCGACTCCCTTTCTAGTGCGAAATGAATTGAGTTCAATTTCTTCATCCCTTGCCCAGGCGGAGTGAAGGAGCTGCGTATAAATCAACTGCTCAGCCAGTGGGCCAATTCGATCAAGGCTCGGCACAAAGTTTTTTAACAAACCATTGTAAACACCATTGTCGAATAGAAAGAACTTGGGATGGCGAATCAGATCTTCGCTCTCTATAAGTTCTTTAAAGGCCTGCATGCGATGGCCCACCAAAGTATCTTCTAAAATTTCAAAATAGCGCGGGACTGCATGCCGAGAAATTTTCGCTCTCTTTGCGAGCTTGGTGAAATCCACAAACTGACCGATGTTCAAGATAGATTCATTTAAAAAGCGAGAAAAGGACTCAAGATTTCGCACTAATGCTTCAGCCATGATCTCTTCTTTCAAATAATTGGCTGCATAAGAACTAAGAATTTTTTGTGATTGCGCAGGGCTTTTTTCTAGATAAATTTCAGGTAACGAGCCAAGACTCAGAATTTTTTCATTTTCAAATTTATAGTTCATTTCAGCGGCAACTAGGGGGCCCATTTTAAAGTTTAAAATGCGACCGGGAAGTAGATTGGCGCCGCCGCGCTTTAATTTTCGTGCACTTGATCCGGTCAAATAGAATTTTAGTGATTTTTTTCGGTCAACTAGGGCTTGAATGCTATTAAGCAAGCGCGGAAGCCTCTGCACCTCATCAATAAAAATAGATTTAGCGCCATTGAGCTCAATGAGCCGAGAAATTTCATCTGGCTGAGAAGAATGAGTCATAAATTCAAGTTCGTCGGCCAAGTTAATAGATAAGTCAGGCTTTAGTGAAGCAATCAAGGTCGACTTGCCGACTTGTCGCGGCCCCAGCAGCAGAATACTCTTTGGGTTGGTTTTAATCTGGTCTTTCAATAATCTGAGCACCATGTGCTCATAATTTCAAAATTATGAGCATGAGTCTAGCATTATTTTATAAATTACCTAAGGATCTGAAATAACTTATGAAAGCTAGACTCATGTGCTTACGAAAATAGGCTTTGGGCGTGCCGGGGCCCTATCCTTTTCTTGCTAATGGTCTAGTTACATAGAGCAGTTTAAGGGCAGTATTGAGGGAGCGGCGACCGATCTCAGTTTTTCGGTTTCAGTCCCGGTTATGGGTGGGTCAGCTTGAATAAATTTGCGGCTACCTGATTTCTGCCTCTGCCCCTGCCACTGATTTTAACTTAACTGTCTCACCGTCCCTGAACTCAGGTCTTCTTCAATTCACCAGTTGACAAATCGTGCTTTATAATGCACTATAGCTCGTATGGGGCTCAATTGGAAAAAATTAAAATGGGCAAGATTCAGACATTAAAAAAGCGAGAAAAGTCCTCAAAAATTACATCGAAGGCTAAATTCGCTGCAAAGCCACGGTTAAAAGTTGGTAGTCAGGCTTATGATTATTCTGCGGCCTCAGAGATGGCGAATCGTAAGTTTATTTCTGAAGCCATTGCAGATGCCTTGATTGATGGCGATGCGGATGCAGTTCGCGAAATTCTTTTAGCTCACCTTGAACAAGTACATAAAGATCACTTTTATAAACGTGCGGGGATTTCTCGGCGAGCATTGTTTAAGCTGATGGAGCCTAATGCAAATCCGACTTTGGAAAGCCTAGCGAAGGTTTGCAAGGCCCTTACTGAAGCAGCTTAAAATACTGAAGCAGCTTAAAATATTGAAGCAGCCTAAAAATAGTGGTCGGCGATATAGTGGCTGGCGGCTTTGATGTAGCCGCGCATACGGCGATTGGGAATATTGCCCGTGGCTTGGTGTTCTTGGTGGCGAATTTTTAAGGCCGGTTCATAGTAAGCAGTAAGGCGGGCGGCTCTTAAGTTTTCGGCGATGGTGATCTCTTCGCCAAATAAAAAGGGCTGATGAGTGAAATCCAGTCCGCGGACAAAATAATTTTGATGAAATAAAATAAAAGAGCCATGAGGCGCATAAATTTTTTGTCCACGTGGGGCCGAGCGTTTGGTTCCACGTCGAAAGGATTTTTTACGGGCCGAAAGACTTTGATAAATTAACGAGCTCAAATCAGTTGAAAAAATATATTTTAGAAATTTCATTTTTTTGCCCGAAGGTCGCTTCACCATATAGGGATTTTGATCTTGCCAAGAGAGTTCGGACATAATTTGTGGAGCAAGGGCCCCAAGATCAGAGCCAGCTTTAAACTCTTTGAGTTCTGAGAAAAAATCAGGTGATGCGAACTCAAGATCTGAATTTGAGATCGCCGTCCACAAACTCGATTGGCTGGCGAATTTTTGCAGTGCCAGTTGGGCAGCCCCAAAGTATCCAAGGTTTTTGCCGGTGTTGATGACTGAATAATCAACTCCTGCCGGAAACTCAAAGGCCGGCGGCAAGGCCGCGGCGCTCGCGAGAGGGCCAGCTCCTTTGCCCGCGCCCCCAGCGCCCACACCAGCATGCTCGCCAGCGTCGGCAGTCACTTCGTTATTGTTGATCACGACAAGTGCGACTCTCCACTGGTTGAAATCAAAATCTTGTTGAGCATAACTTTCAAAAAGTTTGAGCAGATGTGCCGAGTCACCATAGAGCACACAAAAATGAATCAACTGATATTTTTCAGGCGTTAAAGCAGGCGTTAAAGCAGGCGTTGAAGCAGGCGTTGAAGCAGGCGTTAAAGCAGGCGTCAAAGTTGTCGACCAAGGGTGAAATACTGGGCGAGGACGTGCATGAGAATCTGGTGGGCGTCTTCAACGAGTCCATAATTATCAAAGGCCACATAGAGGCAAATGTCGGCAGAGGATTTCAATTTTCCGCCACTGAAGCCGCAAAGGCCAATGCTGGTCATGCCCTTTTCACGCGCTACACTGACAGCCTGTAAAATATTCGGGCTATTGCCGCTTGAAGAAATCGCCAACAGGACGTCGCCTTTTTCACCAAACATTTCAAGCTGCGCTGAAAAAGACTTTTCATAGCCAAAGTCGTTGGCGCAGGCAGTAAAAAGTGCGGTATTCGAAGCCAGGGATTGTGTTTTGATTGCAGCCTTGTCCTGAAAATGCGTGCCTTTTGACCAGTCACAGCAGAGGTGATCGGCGATGGCAGCTGAACCGCCGTTTCCGCAGACGTAGATTTTTTTGCCAGTGGCAGTCACTTCAGCTAATTTTGCCAAAACTTTTTCAAATTCTTTGGTGTCAATATGAAGCAAAACCTGTTGCAGATTGGCCACATAGTCTTTGAGGTAAGATTGAATGCTGTCGGCAGAGAATGTCTTGTTGAGACGGCGAGGGTCGGGGGTCATCGATTCTCCTTGCGGCAAACTAGGCGCTTGCGTTATCTTCTACCAGATAATCTGCCGGAGGCATTATGGCAAGTCAATCACCCAAGAATTTGAGTCCTGAAAAGCGCGATATTCCATTTTTTCGCTATTCTGCCTTGATCAAACAAAATGAAGCCGAGGTGCGCGCCTGCATTGAAGATGTTCTGGCTCGTGGCGCCTTTATCTTTCAAAAAGACTTATTTGATTTCGAAAAGAATTTGGCTGTATTTTTGGGGGTGAAGCACGCCATCGGTGTCGCCAACGGAACAGACGGCCTAATTATTGCGCTTAAAGTTGCAGGTTTGCGCGAAGGTGATGAAGTTATTTTGCCATCGCATACTTTTATCGCGACCGCGTCTGCGGTTAAAATGTGTGGCGGCACACCTGTATTAGTTGATTGCGCTGACGACCATTTAATTGATGGAGCTTTAATTGAAAAGGCGATCACTGGCCGCACCAAATTCATTATGCCAGTTCAGCTCAATGGTCGCACCGCCAATATGGATTTGATCGGTGAGATTGCTCAGCGGCATAAACTAGAAATTATCGAGGACTCAGCCCAGGCACTGGGTTCAAAATTTCGCGGCAAATCAGCTGG
>JAYVXS010000055.1:0-22514 GCA_043784965.1 Bdellovibrionales bacterium | reverse complement strand
CGTCGCCAATGGCCCTACGAATCCTTTGATCGACTTCTCTATGCCTGCGTAAACTCTAGTGTTATTACGTTACCGGAGCTAAGGGCCTAATCATTACTAAACTAATTGAAACAACTCATGAATTGCCTTCAGAGGCTATACGAGAGCATCATAAGGGTATGATGCAAAGGGCGATTGAGGCGGTTGAAGAACAGGATGTTTCAGACCGTCATTTCAATTCTCTTACATTTAAATTTGACCCAAAGTTTATGCCGGAAGCAAAAGATAAAATTTTAACTTTTGTAAAAGATTTCAATTCGCGGTACCAGAGTGAAGAAGCGAGCCAAGTTTATCAACTTAATGTTCAATTATTTGAACATACTAAAGAAGAAAAAACCCTAGGAGCAAATTGATATGCCGATCATTAAGTTCTCTATTTTGTTTAATATTGGAGTCTTCTTATCTTCTGGTTCTTTGGCATTCGCAGGCGGCATAGTCGGCAATGGTGCTGGATTGGCTGAGCAAAATGTGCAATTTGCTTATCTCTCCTTAAATAAAGTGATCGCTCATTGTCTGGCCACTCCTAAACTGTGCAACCTGGTCGTGACAGAACTCATGGTCTTAGAAAAAATCGAATGGGTTTTGGCGAAGAACTCGTCCAATCCAAATCGCATAAAATTTGTTTCAGAGAAAGAGAATCCAGGATTTTTTACGACTTCTTCGATTGAGAACAATCGCATTGCGAAGACAGGTTTAAATTCAAGACAACCCATATTTTTCAATGTCGATGAACTCTACAATCCAAATGGTTTTCCGACCCTTGACTTTTCCGGACTGTCGGCAATTTTGGTCCATGAGTTGGGCCATCAAACGGGTGAAGCAAACCATGCAATGCTTGATATCCTGGGAGCAAAGATACGTAAAACTTTATCTCAGAACCTCACTAGCCTTCGATATGATTTTCCAAGTTCACAAGTTTCAATAGAGCTTGGGATAATTAACTATTCGTTTCCTATGGCGGTAGCAGATTTGTATTTGTCAGTTGATGGAACGCCTGCTGAGGTGTTAACGCGAGAAATTGTAAAAGAGCTTCATTGTAAAGATTCAAGCACAAGCTTTGTTGGATACGAAATTACCAATGGCCACTGGGACTTTGTTTCTTCAGATCAAAATCCTCGAAAGGGAATTGATTTCTCTGCTTGGGTTCGATTGTTTTGTAGTAAGACGGCACCGTCCAATGCGATTATTGGAATTGAAAATTTAAATCTCATTCTTCATATCTCTGAAACAGGAAAGCTAACTGGTGTTGAGACTCTAAGTATAAATCGCAATTCCTCGAAACGGCGGCATTAAAATCCTTTTGAAGCTTCATTGAAAATTTGTAACTGTGGGTTGTGACTCTTTTTTAACTGGCAAGAGTTTTTTGTCAAGTTCAGTTGAAAGTACTGATTTCAAACATTGAGTGCGAGCAAAGCGAGAGTTTACTGTGCTTGAGGTGGATTGCAGGGTAGCTGGCTCACAAGACTTTATGAAGCTATCAATGGCCTCTGTGCATTCTAGTGTGCATTCTAGTGTGCATTCTAGTGCGCTCTTGCCTTTGAGTTTTGCATTCGTCCAAGTATCAGCATCGTTACAGTCCTTAGTTCAGCGTAGGCTGTCATGCTAAGGATAGCGAAAACTCCGATTAGATAGGCTATTGAAGGTCTACTTAAGTTGTCGGGATGCCAACTAGATTTTAGGAACGAACAAGTCATATTCGACGTGAGGTTTTCTGAAATCGTCACGCAGGTATAGATGTCATTCAAAATTTGAGATGATCAATATTCAGGCAAAACCGATGCGTTGGTCAGGCAACACAAGATTTGTTTATGGGTACTATTTGCATAAGCCTTCTTTAAAATTCAAATGCGATTAAAACCATAAGACACACTAAGCCATTTGATATTTTTCTTTACCTGGCCTTTCGTCGTGACCTAGCCTTTTTGAAACCAAAACACCTATAGGAGGGGTTGAATGAAGATATTAGGGATATTAGCATTTGTTTTGATGGCCACGACGGCACAAGCACAAAGTAATCGGGGATTTGATTTCTATGGAACGCCAAATATAAAGACGGCACTTCCACCAAACAATTTACATTTGCGGGATCGAGCAAATATCACGGCAAATATCACAGAGCAGCGTTTCGGCCAGATCATCGATGAAGTTATGGTTCGTTGGGTAGCTATTGCTAAAGCAAAAGGTGTTACTCTAACAGTAGATAAACTTTGGAGTGATCCAACAGTTAATGCGTTTGCTTCTCAAAGCGGTAATAATTGGAAGGTTGCAATGTTCGGTGGTCTCGCAAGGCGCCCTGAAGTGACTGAGGATGGTTTTGCCTTAGTTGTTTGTCATGAGTTGGGTCACCATTTCGGCGGCTATTCTTTTTATGGTGCTGCTGAGTGGGCTGCTGCTGAAGGTGAATCAGACTATTTTGCAACTGATGTTTGTGCAAAGTATGTTTGGGGCAAAGATGCACAAAAGAATCTTGCTTACGGCAGACTTTTGACGGTTCCGCCAATTGTAAAGCAATCTTGTGATGCGGCCTGGAACGGCAATCCTAATGCTCAAGGCTGGTGTGTAAGAGCAGCTGCCGGTGGATTCTCATTGGCTTCTCTACTTGCTGCTCTTGGCAGTGAGCCAGTTCCACAGTTTGAAAAACCAGATACAACCCAGGTGCCACGTACCAATACTGCACATCCTCGTGGCCAATGCCGTTTAGATACTTATTTTCAGGGTGCTCTTTGCACAAAAAAATGGGACCTAAATATCATTCCTGCTAAAGGCTTTCCGGGTGGACAAACAACAGCAGCTGCCGAAGTTGAGGCAATGAAGTATTCTTGTTTCACAAAAGAAAACTACAAGATGGGTGCAAGACCACTTTGTTGGTTTAAGCCCATGAATTAGTTTTTAGAGAAATAATTGTTTTGCTGAGACGAGGGGTTTTAGCAAAGCAAAATTTGAAATCGAACACCTAAGTTGATTTTATCTTAAAAAGCGCAATGAATGAATCATTGCGCTTTTTTATTTTCACCAAGACTCTAAATTCTAAATTGCTGTCACCTAAATGGCAGATCTATTCAAAATCAACAATCCCAGAGTGCAGATTATAAAGGGCCGAAGAAATCTTAAGCTTTCCTGATTTGACGGCCTTTGCTAATAGTTCAGAGCGCTCGAGGAGATCTTTAGCAACGCCCTTTGAATTGGCCCAGCCTTCACTAGAGAAGTTTTCAGCGGCCGGTTTTTTCGCAAAATTTTGTAGCCGTGGATGAATATCTTTGACCAATTTATTTAAGTTGGGCGAGCCCGCATCTTGGCCGTCCATAGTATGTAACCGCCGCTTCAGCTGAGCTTTAAAAAGCCTGAAAAAGGGACTGTCAACCCTTTTAAGCACGCAGGCCAAAAAGCTCGAAGAAATTGCAAAGGAGGCATTGAATTTGCCGGAGGCAGACTGGCTTGTTAATCTGACAAATTTAATTATTGAATTCAAAAAAAGAATGGCAAGGGATCAAAGTAAAAAATAATTTAGGATATGAATTGATTCGCCAAGAATGACAGATCTAAATCAGGGCCCTAGTTTTTTCATGTATTCAATTATAGATTGGCATGAGTGAGGGTCTCTACTTAATTCCTCAGTACAAAAATTATGGCCAGTATTCTTTGATCCAATTAGGTCGGTATCGTAAGTCTCAGGTGATGGACTGGGAGCTCTATTCACCGAATTTTTATCAAAAACATCTGGCTTGGATTTTATTTTCCAACTTCTGGGACGCTCTTCTTGTTTGGTGCAAAGTAAATCATCTAGGGTTGGAACAGATTTGTTATGTAGGAGTCCGGATTTAGTAAAGAGTGCAATTAATGGTGGGGCTACGATATATTCTGTTTCTGATTCTTGAAATTCTGAGCATGGATCAATTTCTTTTACAAAATCAGCCAATCTTTTTCGATATGCTGGTCCAAAACTTTTGTTAAATTCAGGATCAGTTTTTACAAAATCCAGCCTTATTTGTTTGTCTGGATAGTCCCAAGGTAAGTCCATTTCGGTCAAGCCATGGCATTTTGCGCAGTTGCAGTCTTGATTCTTAAATGTTCGACCCTTGAAAATAGATTCTCCGTCCGCTACTAATTTTGGATCGGTTTTAAATTCTTTTCTAGGGACTGGCGTGGACTGTACGCAAGCAACTACTTTCTCGAAAGAGGGATTGAGTTCTTTCAATTCATCCTTTGTTAAATTAGATAGCATTGCCATGACACTCATATGACTGGGCCCTAAGCTAAATTGTCCAGAAATAAAAGCAGAGGACTTTAGTCCCGGAGCTACGTTCCACCAGGGGGGTGCATAGCTTGGAATGACAGGTGCGTTTCGCTGCTGTTTTCTTTGATTTAAAACATATCTAGAAATACTTTCTAGGGTGATGTTCCCGCTGGGATTGTTGCGCAGGTCAAGCGCCAGCTTGGTGCTTTCTGGGCCACGATTGGCTTCTGGATGATGGGGGACACCAAAGCTTCCTACCGCAAGTAAATAGGCATCAGCGAGATATGATTTATTAAAGTTTGAAAAGAGTTTATCGACTTTAATTTTAGTGTTAGCGGCACCCTCAAACGGTAGATCGTTGACCGTTCCACCATGGCAGAGGAAGCAATTAAAATGCAAACTCTTACCATTGGGAGCAAGTGTTACTCCCATCGGCAAATTGTAATTAGGTTTAGGTGAGCTGATCATGCCATATTTTTCATAAAACTTATCGCGGCCGCCTTCTTTCTTTTGTAGCTTTTGCCAGTCAGTTAGTGTTCCAAATGGCAATGTAAACTTCCAAGAATCTTTGCGAATGAAGTCGCAGCCCTCTGCGGCCTTGTTGTCATCTTCTTTGCGGCATGTGGTAGTTGACATATATTTTGAGATGGGGCTTATTATATTTTCATTGACCAAGTAAATTCTAGCTTCCTGAGATCGACCCTCCCGGATCTGATCGCAAGTTAATTTTTCTGCCTTGGCTATTGAACCAATTAAAAGGATTAAAAAGAGGATTCTCATTCTTTCAGTATTGGTAGTTAGCAAGCTGATTTCAAGACCAGATTGGATTGTCCTTCACAGGACGACTGTCTATGAGCAATTGATTTCTTTGCAGCCGACACTACAAGCAGTTTGATTCGTTATCTAATTAAACCTTAGGCTGGCCTGGAATTATTCGTATGCCAAATTTAGCTAGGAAAATATAATTTAGAACGCGTGGTTCAAGCGTACGAAATATCCGCTGAATCCAGTATAAGCTTCGGGCTGAGTTTTAAACTGCTTTCTGGTGTAGGTGCTCATATATCCAACTTCTACTTCTTTGTAACGAACGGCTAGTCCACCTTTAAGCGCTAAGCCAAAAATTTCTTTTTGAACAGTGCCCCGATCGAGAAACGCATCATAGGCAATAAGGCGGGTTTCAGCGCCAGTGAAAATGTAAAAGCTAAAATTAGAACGACGCAGACTCCCTGCCATTTCTCCGGGGGAGATGTACATAGCCGCCATATCATTCGGAATATTATAGCCCACGCGATAAATGAATCCGGTCTGAGCATGGGTATTCACGTTTCCAAGAGTGAGGCCCCCATAAGCAGTTAAATCATTGTCTATGTACTTGCCTTCTTTTCGCCAATTCATCGCGCGTATGTGAAAGACATTGACGCCCAGTTGATTGCTTATTTGATTGGCCCAACCTTGTGGTGGAGTTGAGCCGGTAAGCTTGTGAACTAGGATTTGAAGCTTATCAGCACCTGAGGCTGGGCCCATCACGCCCACATCAAAGCCTGAAATGACCAAATGGTTTTCTTTACGATCTGAACTCTGCAGTCGCACGAAAAGCCAACCAGCGTAAGGACGATCATCTTTTTGATATTCAGTGGCATGTAAATTTTTTGGAGTATACATATATTGGGCAGCGGTGATCGAGTAGCTGGTGGTCCCGTCAAGCCCAGTGACCAGCAACTTCTTTATGGCCTCGGGAATCTCATTGGTGACAACGGTGATGCTCATATTATTAGTTAAATATTGGTCTTTTTGCTGAAGGCCGATGATATTATTACCGCCGCTGATAATGAAGGTCTTGCGGGCTTTATCATATGGGGCTTCGCCGATCATTTCGATTTTTGCAGACTTTCCATCGATGATTGTGGTCTCTCCACTTCGCGAATTATAGAGCTCTGAGCCATCCGCAAAAGCCTCAGGGGCAAACCAACTTATAGGAGAAATGAACGGGCAAAGGAAAAAGTAAACGATAAAATAAATGATAGGGCTCTTTGATAATTTCTGCATTTGCCAATATATAGCACAGTCTTAAGAATATTGCCTCGATAGGCTTTTTTGCCGGTAATAAGTACAATGTTTGTGACAAATTTTGGCGATTAAGTCTAAGCTTCGATCTCAGCATTAGGTTCAGCATATTTTTTCAGAGATTTTACAATGACTTCAATCGCGCTTTAGCTCGTCGTTTTGCATCTCCAACTCAATTTGATGCACGCGTAGTTCGTGTAAGATTTTATGGGTGCTTAATTGCCTGCCTTTTTGAAAAATGCCAGATCGAGTGTGTTTCGATAACAGTAGTCTGGAATCTATCCTATTTGGAGATAAAAACACCTGATCGAGATTTTTTAGTTGAAAATCTGTATTGAATTATGGTATTTTTAGTAAAATACACTCGATCGAGGGCAAGAGGTTTCAGTGGCACAAGAAAAAGAGGAACAAAAATTAGCTAAGATGCTAGGGCTTGCAATAGAGCGCAGACGAAAGGCTCTCGGGCTTACGCAAAGAGGCCTAGGAGCGCTTGCTGGTGTTGGGCCTAACTTCGTAGGACAAATTGAATCTGGAAAGGCTACAGCGCATTTCTCAAAAGTTTTAAATGTCTTAAAAGCGCTTGGCCTTCAGTTCACGGTTGAAAATGGAAAAAATGGCATTGAGATAAAAAATGTCTGATCCTAAAGAGAAAACATCTTTAAAAATCTACCGCCAAGACTTACTGGCTGGTACACTCACGCGAACGAGTGACGGTTGTGAATTCTCCTTTAACGAAGATTTTCTAAAAAATTCTCAGTTTCAGGGCCTAGCCTTCTCAATGCCTAAAAGCACTACTCCTTACCAAATCCAGGGAGTGAACTTACATCCGTTTTTCGCAGGGCTCTTACCTGAAGGCTTGAGGCTTACCTCGATCTTGAGTCAATTAAAAACATCAAGAGATGATCTCTTCACCCTTTTTGCAGCAACGGCAAGCCACACAGTCGGAGACGTATACGCTGAAAGCTTGAGCGAAGAAATAAGAAATCCGCCGAAGTTAAAAGAAATTGATTTCTACGAATATTTTAGCGAACTCAATCAGGTAAATTCTTACGCTTTAGGCGAAGATGCACTAGCCGGAGTTCAAGAAAAAGTCTCAGCGTCAGTCATCAGTTTTCCGCTTAACATTGCAAAAGCAGACAAGAGTTATATCTTAAAGCTGAGCCCCAAGGATAAGCCAAACCTCGTCGAAAACGAGCTGCATTCAATGCGTCTTGCCGAACGATGTCGGATCAAAGTTGCAAACATCAAGATCGTTAAAGACAAATCTCAGAATAAGGGACTTTTAGTTGAGCGCTTTGACCGAGTCCATTCGGACGACAAGATGAAAATGCTCCACCAAGAAGACTTTTGCCAAGTGCTCAATCGGTATCCAAGCGATAAGTATCGACTATCTTTAAGTGAAATGATTGAAGGAGTTACACCGTTTTTATCTGCAGAAAAAGCGTCGATCCTAAAAATCATAAAGATTTATTGTTTCTCTTATCTTTTAGGAAACGGCGATCTTCATGCAAAGAACATGAGTCTTCGGACTTCGAATGCGGACCTGACAGATCTCAGTCCGGGCTATGATCTTTTAACTACCTACATTTATGGCGATCAAAAAATGGCATGCAAGCTTGACGGCAGAGACTCCAACATCAAACGAAAGCACGTCATAGAATTTGGCAAGCGATTCGGGCTAAGTGAGGCGATTACAAATCAAACACTGGATGATCTAGTTGCAGACTTTTCCGAAAATTACCTGTTATTAGAGAATATTGAAATGGCCCCGAAGAAGTGGACTCAGTTGAAAAAAATGATCCAGACGCGACTTTCAGATTTTAAATAAGCACGGTCGCCCAATCCAGCCTGGGAGAGCCAATGCTGACCTTGATCAGAATTGAAGTCCCAGTCCTCAGACGGCTCATCTTCACAAAAGCTAGAAATCACTACACGCAAAAAGCCACTAGCAATATCAGTATTAATACTAAGGGCCGCGAGTCGGGCCGGCGACTTTAGTTCTTCTCAGATCGAAGCTGGTTTTTGACTATTGAGTTTTTGAGTAGCCCTAGCGTAGAACAAGACATATCGTGTATTGTCGCCAAGGGACCGGGAAGTAGTTCAGAAGAGGCACTTCAGTATAAATTAAAAAAATATCCGAAGTGGAAGTGGGGCGTGCCGCCAATAACTTGGCCGTAAAAGGTTTTTTAGAATCGTGTTTTGTAAGAATATTTTGTAAGAATATTTTATAAGAATATTTTATAAGAATATTTTGTAAAATAAGTTGTAGAGATTAATTTTAATTTCTTAGAAATATGGAAGCGCACGAGTTTTTGACTCTTTGAAAGCCGGGGACATTTCTCTCTCTAATGGCAATGACTTCAGCAGGGGTCCACGCAAAAAAATCACGAGGATGAATCGTGCGGATTCGCAGGTTTTCAGCAAATTTACGGTCAGAGTCACTAAAATCGGCGCCGACAACTCCGTGTGAATCCACTTGATCTTTAGAGAATTGCGCATCGCCAACCATGATGGCTTTAGCCCAATCGATGGTAAAACCTTGGTGTTGCATTAGCATTTCGAAATGCTTCGCCATTCCAATATTAGGCTTAGAATAATGGTCTATAGATCCTCTTTCAGCTAAATCATAGTAAAAAAAACGAGCTTTTGGATTTTCAGCTTTGATCAAATTCATCGTGTAGTTTAAGGCGGAATCTGCCGCTTCAAAGCTTATCTTGCCAGCGGCAATGCCACCCTGATTTGATACGCCGACTGGCAAATATCCCAAGTGAATGTACTCTGCAATTTTGTCAGCAACCCCCGGTAAGAGGGCAACGTCGGTTGGGGTAGTCGCTGAAACACCTTTGGACGGTGCAATGCGAAGAGTATCATCAAAATCTAGAAATAACGGAATTAGGCTTTTCTTTTTCAATGCTGAAAAGTTGCGGTTCAAAATTTTTCGCCGATTGGAAACAGTGGTCTGGCCTCTCGAAAATTCTTCACCAATGGTGATTGGCGGCAATTCAATTATTTTACCATCTGGCATTTCTTTGAACGAACTGATCCTGGCTTCGAGATCTAAGTTTCCGTTTGCGGTCACGCGACTGTTAAAGCTAATGAAGCTATAGTTTTTTGTGCCCACTAAGCGCTGAGCATCGGGCCACTGTTCGGGCTCTCCTGGTTTAGCCGGAAATACTATACTGTGCATTGGGCTTGAGGTGTATTCGAAGAAACGAAACGGCGAATAGCGTGAAGTACCTTTGAACTCTGGGCCATGCATAATGATCTGTGAAGCGTGAATGTCTCCCGAGTGAAGTGCAATTGCCGACTTTGCTTTTTCAAAAAGCTGTGCCATAAAAAGTTTATAATTTTCAGGATGGTCGCCAAAAAAAGATTCGGTGAGTTTCAATTTGCCGTCAGAGCCTGGTTTGAGGACGCTTGGACTTCCCCACATGCCGCCATCTACTAAATGAATTGGACCGACCGCATTTTCAATTTGTTTAAAAAGCCATTCTTGTTGCTTCTGCCCGTATTGTCCAAATGGATCATTCGAATCTGATGAGCGAAATGAGCGATTGTCGAGCAAAAAGAAGTTTTGTCCGGCAATATTTAGTTTGTGATAAATCTCACCATCAATGGTTTCAACTACACCTGGGATGCTATCTGCACCGTACAGAGCAAGATGGATTTCTTTAGCCTTTGCCAGGCTTGGAGTATCTTTGTTGCCGTTATCAATGCCCGTGTCATGATCGTCCCAAGTCGCAAAGCTTGGGCGAAGCCTTGTCATAAGAAAAAGTGGATTATTCTCAAAGCTTGAAAGGGCTCGTTGCCACATATCGAGCGGGGTGGCTTTGCCTCGGATTAAAAAGTCAAAAGAATCCATATAGGTTTGATCACCCATCATTAAAAAAAATTCTGGATCAAGTTTCATCGCCGCTTCCCATGTCGCAGCTCTAACGTTTTCATAAATCGTTTCATCACACATACAAGAGACCGTAGTAAATCTCAGTGGTCTTGGTTTAGTATCGAGAGTCTGAAAAAAACGCGTATCAACAATTTTATCAGGAAAGCGATCTGATGTTTCAGCCATTAGTAATTTGTATTCGACATTTGGTGCTAAGCCTTTGAAGTGAATTTTAATTCTCTTTTTGTGTAGTTCACCATTATCGCCAGTCTGAAGGATACTGACGGCTTCGCCAATGATCTCTTCCGCGGGCGCATCAGGTTTTGCATTTTTTGGTGTGGCTTTGAAAACATAATTTTTCAAGCGGGGAACGGTTGCTGTTAAGAATGTCTCGGTATCACTGGTGCTGCCTTGTCGAATAGGGTAGTGGCGACGACTCCATTGCCATGACTCAGGCTGCGGCGCCGTTGGATTCTCTGCGGCGCTGGTTTTTTGTTCATAAGGGCTTAGAATAGTTACAAGTGAGAGAATCAGAGCGTAGTAAAAATGAGGGTGAGGCTTCACTTGAAATCCCTTCGAAATGATTCGCATATATGTATGTCTCTATTGTTTTTGCGAATATTGAGCCAGGTTTAGCTAGGCTAAAAGTGTCTCTGAAAATAATAGAATGGCTAAGAGGTGATCGAAGAGGCGCGAAATGGCACATTTAAAAGGTTATGTAAGTTTTTCGGTTTCGGCCCCGGTTATGGGTGGGTCAATAAGTATAAATAGGCGGCTAGTATCTATCGACTTAAATGCAAATGATATCTGCCATCGCGTGTATATCTGGGGCCGCACCTGAAATTAGTTTGCCGGCCTCACCGTACCTGAACTCAGGTTTCCCGCATAAAACCAACTAAAAAAAGAAAGAACCCACTTAATATGGTCATATTGTCGGCCACGTGACGGCCGCTTTGCCGTCAGCAGTATTGGCATCGAATAGTATTATTTTTCGATCTTCAAAATCCTCAGATAGCTTGGGTAAGTTTGAGAGCACATTGGTGTATATTTCAGAAACAACACGAATGCTATCTGTGGTTACGGCAAGGTAGTTTGGCGGAGATGCTATTTGTCTTTCGGCCACATAGGGACGCGGATAATCTTCTTCCAGATAGTGGTCCACTGCAATTTGAAGAGTCTTCGGTGAAAATGAAATATTATCGGGGCAGCACCACCAGCGTCGGCCGTCTCTCGACGTCTCATCAATTGTCTTTGGAAAACTGAAAAGAGCTTTATTTTCTTTACCTAAAAATACCGGATAAAACGAAGCTTCCCAGGTCGGATATTTGAGCGCTGTAAGTTGAATCTTAAGTTCTGAATTCAAATCAATCCAGCCCCACCATTTTGCCCATTCGGGAAGCTGAAATAACGGAATGGGATGTCGTGGGGCTGTCATCACCTATCTTTAACTATTTTTAGAGAAAAGTTAATCTTAGACTGCGGTCATGACTAGTCGTGAGATAGAAATTGAGCGCTCGAGTGGCCTGAGATTTTAATCTTATGGCGTGGGCCATTGTTTGGGCCCAATTGCCGTAGGATTTAATATTTGCGGCAGCGGAGGCGGGCTTTCTAGATTTAAAGCTAAGCCAATTAGAAGGGCTTGCACTGTTTGCCAGGTTGCAAACTTTAAGCGCTTATTTTTATAGTCGACATACTGCTCGATTGGAATCTTTAGCTCAAAGGGCTCAGTCACAATGCTTTCATCACCAAAACTATTGCCCATTCCTTCTTGCCAAAACCAGGTGAGTGGAATTTGCATTTGTTTGGAGTAATTAGCAGATTTCAAATCTAAAATAGTGCCAGTTATTGGCCGTTAAAATTGAGATTGCTGATTGAGACCGAGCCCATCGAAGCAGAAATTTCTTGAGCGATGTCCTTCATGGACATGCCAAACTGAGCCGTCAAACCATCATAGGGAATAAAAACAAAATCTCGCTTGCCACTTTCTTCGCGGTCCAATTTTAAAATGAATAAAGTATTTCAAGTTAGCCTTCTATCCTTGATTTAGAGCGAATTTCATCATTTTAGCTGGCGATAGTTACACGAGAGGTCTATTTTCTTATCGGATGGTCGAGGATTTGATTGAGAGGATTATTAAGCTCAGGCTGTCACATTTAAATTTTATTTGCCTCACTTTGAGAGTATATTAAGCGTTTCAAGCCAAATACCGCGATTGCAACCTGGGCTATTGAGGATGCTGTACGCCAGAGTCTTTTGCTAAAAGCTCAAAGTTTTCAAATTCCAAAGCTTCAATTGGAAAGTCTTGAAATGTTTCAACTGCGACTTCTTCGGTATGGACCAAGGAACGAAATAATTTTGAGTTTTAAAAAAGATCCGCACATTTTGAGCCGCGTTGAAAAGGTAAGTTCATCTCTCTAGATAGGCGTGAGTTCAATTCAGGAATTCGCAGCCGACCTTGGAGCTTTTGGCTATTTGTAATCATATTTTCATGCCATGACGCCCTTATATAGTGGTTCACGGCAGCGTCTCCCCCAAAGGCCAAAAGCGCATCCAAATGTTCATTTGTTAAGACCTTTCCGAAAGAAACTTCGAGCTCGCGTTTTGATTCATCTTGAGCGAGAGGCGAGAACAAACTCGGTGACCCCACAAAAACTCCATTTTTCGGATAGGCCACGGGGATAATATTCACCTTGTATCCTGCGGCCTTCAGACTTCGAATGAGTCCAGTAGTGTATTTTGCCCGAACCGGTCTTGTTTCAAAAAAACCGGAGCCAACGCCGCCTTCGCCATAGATTTTAATGGTTCGAACATCTGATTTGTTCAGCTTGTTAATTACATCAATAATTGGTAAGTCGCTACCGCGACCTACGTTTATATATTCATTCATCTCGACAACGCGATCGGAAATAGCCTTTATGGGCATAAAATTATCGACGGCAGCGAACATTAGGTATCTATCAAGATTCAAGCCATTTAAAATTCCGCTCCAGGCCATCATATCCTGAGCAGCCTCTATGTGAGTCAGGGTAAAAATATTTACGGTTTTGTCAGGGATCATGCTTTCTTGCACTTCGAGCACTTTAAGATTTTCTAGACCATTGAGTTTCATTTTATAGCCAAATGTGGTTCTCATTTTAGTAATCAATTTGCCAAAGTCTTTCATGAACTGATCATTTGATTGATGCGAAAATCTTGCGGTAAATGTATCATAGACAAACATTAAAATTGGGCGGGCCATGGCGCATAAGGTTTTTAGCATTTTGTAAATTTTTGCGCCGAGCTCCTGTTGGTGGCTGAGGGTATGGCGGGTAACTGCCGAGCTGCCTTCTAACTTACCGAGGTAAGTCATGAAGCTGCGAATCTCAGTAAATATGTTTCTAAATGGATCGAGTCTCCAAACATCATGTGGGCCGCCATAATTGGCTTTGTTGCGAGTATACTCGTCATAATTGAATTTCATGCTCTTTGCAATTTCACCCAATGCCGCGGCATCTGATACATCAAGTTTAAGCCGCAGCTCTGCATAAAGAGTTTCTATGTAGTAAACACTTTCTTTCGCGTAGTGTTCTTGGCTCTGTTGGATTAGCGAATCTAGGTTGGCTTGATAGCTTGAATTTGTGGTTTCCCAGGCCGTCACTTCAGCTTGAAGTCGACGTGCAAGCTGTTCTTTTTCTGGAGCTAGACCTGCGAGCTCGCCCTTTGCTACGAGAATTTTATCGGCTTCACTAAATTGACTCAGGTATTCATTCATTGTTTTATTAAGTTTGGCAGTCGATTGTCTTGATAGGTCTCCATATTGTTGTTCTAAAGCCACTTCTGCGGAGCGAAGTCTTTGAAATTCAATAGCATTGTTTTTAGTATGATCTTCGAATTCTTGTGTTGCTGAAATGCCATTCAAATTTTCATATGAAATTTCATGGCTGCTTCGATTGAGAGTGACTCTCTTGGCTTGATTGCTTTCAATTCTCCGAAGATAGGATAAATAGATCTTTGTTCTTTGCTCAGAATATAGATTTTGTATACGATCAAGTAGGCCTACGCAGGCTCCAGCGCAAGTCGCTTCGAATTTGCGATTAGTCGAATTTAGTGGGTGAGCGTAATAGATGTTTTCTTTTTTTAAGATGTGTTTGGCGCTTAGTTCGGCATTGAGACTTACAAGTAGTCTCCCTAATGACCGTGTGGTCGATCTAACTTCCGACACCTTATTGAGAAGCCCAAGCTCATTTAGTAGTTTTGTCGACCATTGGGGGTCAAGAACAGAGGCTTTTGAGTCCTTGAGAGATGTAGATAGGGCTTGTTTCTGATCAGAAGATAGACCACGTATACGTATGCCTATCGATTCTTCAAACGGAGCGGTTTTGAAATAATCTTGTAAAGGGAGACATACCAACAAACCATTTTCTGAGACAAAGAAAGCTTTGCCGTCGACATGAAAAGCCAGTTGGGCGTGGCGAGAGTTGGCCCCGCCATAGCTGACCAAAACTTCAATATCAGATGGTGCATCTAGGTTGAGGCGCTGCCATTCGCTTGCGGTTAGTTCTAACTGCGGCGCCGAAAGACTCATGACGAGAGCATCATTCTGCGCGCTCTCGTTCAGGCTAAAGTTCAACACTTCATTCAGATTCCTACTGTTATTGAATTCAGCTGCTGCGGTTTGTGATACCTCTCTAGTTTTTTGATCGGTCATTAGCTTTAGAGCTTCGACGCCTAGAATTGGTAGATTGCGATTTACCATGCCCAAACCCATTTTTTCGAAGAACAGCATATTTTCAGTTTCGTGACCTGCATGAGCGCTAACAAATAGCATTGGCTTTTGGATAGTAGCAGCTTTGGCTACCACTTCTGGCAATGGACGACTGACCAATAGGTCGCAAGCGATTAAATACTTTTCAAGATCACGAGGGGATGAGTTGTTTAAGAATTTAATTCTTGCTCGTTCAGGAGTATTTTTTAATATCAAATCTTGGTTGAATCTATTATTAGAAAGAACAATAATTTGCACCGGCGTCTTTATCCCACGTGCGAGTTTTTCGATTTTCTCTATTGCTCCGTCAATCTCAGCAGTTTGGGAATCAAATAGGATCGTCTTGATTTCAGATGAAAATCCAAGTTCTTGAAGGATTATATTTCGATCAAAGGTTTTTGGATCAATTGAGAACTGCGCAGCGAGCCCATAAGTTGAATATTTTGAACTGTGAATTCCAAATTCTTGCCAACGGGTAATCAGTCCCGGGCTGGGGAGGTAAGTCTTATCTAGCATTCGAGAGATGCGCGGCCAAAAACCACTAGTAAAGTTCGAACGGACCCATGCGAGTTTAATATTTTTTAGCATTGAGCGTTCTCGCAGTGTTGCTAGGGCAAGAGCAGCCGAATCATCCAATGAAATGACAGCTGTGGCATGAACGTCATCCACAGCTTGCTTTAGTTTTGGCAAATCATATGGAGATGTAATTGCATCTAGGTTTTTCGCGGACTGAGATTGCTCTGGAGTTTGAACTTTTTTTGAGCCGGTGACTCGAGACCATAGGACTTGAATAAGGCTTTGTTGCTTTATCATGAATTCTTCTACAGGCAGTAAAATTATGCTAGCTGCAGGATCTTGAATAGCCACATCATCTTGTATCGATTTTTTAATTGAATTCTGACTAGAGTCTTTTGATGAATAGAGGACTAAAATGCGATTGGCTGCAAAACCCTGATTCTCAAAGCCAAGTAAAAGGGCTAAGACAATAAAATATTTCAAATGAGAAGCGCTAGCAAACATTCATCGAGCTCCCTAATTTCTTATCGAGTTCATGCACAATTCAATTAATTCAAAAAAAGTGCCAATTACTGTCTCGAATGGTGGGGTTAGCAGGATTTGGACTTTGTTAGAAGTTCCAAATAAATATAGGTCTTCTAGACTGGGGAGGGCGATTACAATTGTAATATGGCGCATATTTGTTTGGCTAACTTATGAATAACTTATGAATAACTTATGAATAGTAGAGCCCATTTTTGGCCTGGCTGGCAGCCCTGCCGGTCTCGCCCTCTCCTTGGCTTTTTTGATTGTTGCTAATCAAAAAATAAGAATACTGAAATTACAATAATTTTTTCGGCATTAGGTTTTTCTCTTTCAGCCAATCGGCATTGAAAATTCGCGACTGGTATCTCAATCCACTATCACATAGAATAGTTACAATTATCTGGCCAGAATTTTTGTTTTTAAGACCAATTTGATAGGCTCCAAAAACATTTAATGCCGCAGAAGTGCCAACTAATAGGCCCTCTTTTTCTGCAAGGTGATAGAGCATATTGATCATGTCTTGATCATGAACTTGTAGGGCATGATCGATTCGTGCCAGTTTATAATTCTCTGTTAGTCGCATGATACCGATGCCCTCGGTAACAGAACTACCTTCTGATTTAATTTCGCCGCTGTAAAAATGTGAAAACATTCCAGAGCCTAGTGGATCAATTAAGCTGACTTGAATTTTCGAATTCTTTTCTTTCAAATATCTTGAAACTCCTGAAATTGTGCCGCCCGTACCAGTGGCGGCACAAAAGTGTTCAAGTTTTTCAGAGGTCTGACTAAAAATCTCCGGGCCCGTAGTCGTATAATGAATTTGTGAATTGGCGGTGTTCTCAAATTGATTGGCCCAGAAACCCAAAGTGTCTTCGGCAGCGAGACGGCCAGCCGTATGATAGAAATGCTTTGGATTTGCAAATGGACAAGGGTCGACCATTACCAGCTTTGCCCCTAAGGCCTGCAAAGTCTGATATTTTTCAAGGGACTGATTGTTTGGCATAACGATCGTGCAAGAAATTCCCAGAGGGGCGGCATAGGTAGCCAGACCGATGCCAGTATTGCCGGCAGAGCCCTCATAGATAGTCATCCCGGCTCGTAGCTTGCCAGTGGCCAAAGCTTCACCAATCATTCCAACTGCGGCCCTATCTTTAATGCTGCCGCCTGGATTTAAAAACTCTGCTTTTCCATAAATGTGACATCCCGTGCGTTGACTCAAAGATTTCAGTTCGATGAGCGGTGTTTCGCCGGCTACATCCATTGTGCTTCCGCTTTTCATTTTCTATGAGGCTCCTTTGAGATGCTTCGATTTGAGGTTAGCACAATTTCCACATAGGCTCCAATAGCAAAAATAGTAGCGGGCAGCATACTAGTTAATTGCGCTCTTCTATTAATCCCTGATGCGTTAATGTTGATTTGAACTGCGCACGAAATTGAGTGATAACCGAAGCTTTTGGAAGCTCTCCGCAAATGCCAGCCACAGCCCAAATGTAGCAGCGATTGACATATTCTCTTGATAAGATTTGATAGCCCATTGCAGTGGAAGGCGTTTGTGGTGAACGCCCGGTGCTCCAGGCTTCACCATAGTTTTTTGGAAACGAACCATATTGATCATAGAACTCGACGTAAGAATTAACCAAACGGGGGCCACGATTATAGATTGATAGCTTTGAGCGAAAGGCTTCTGCAGGTGTTTGCATAAGAAATGGGAGAATATCTACAGTCTTTATTCTGGTTTTATCGTCATTTAATATCCACGCTTCTTGCTTGGATGAAATAGCTAGATGGAGTTTCTGAGCTATGGCTCGGATCGCATACTGCGGACAATTAATTGGTTTGAGTGGCAATTTAGAAAAGGCTTCACAGCTTTGCAGCAAAGCAAAGAGACATTTGCTATCGAGAACTCCAGTTCGTCTACAAGATACTGGCCTTGGTATTTCGTGATTCCAATCTAAACCATAATTCACGGCATTGGTGGCTCCGAGTTGAGCGAGTCCTTTTCCCCAGCGATAAGATCCGCAGCCCGACTTTTCATGACATAAATTTTTCTCAAATAAATTCTCTATAAAGGGATCAAAATTGGATTCGTTTTGAAGTACGGCAGCAACTAGGGCCGGTTCTTCTCTAGCTGCTTTTGCTTCAGTTTCAATGATTTTGATTAACTCAGCCGGCAAAGTTGAAGCGGTGATGGTCCGACAGGTTTCGCCATTTTGTTGTTGAGGCAGACGCGGGCAGGAATCTATTATATCGGTTGCAAGTTCTTTGTTCTGGTGATTGGTCATAGGTAAATAATTATCTAGTTTGGTGAACATTGATTCCTTGAGTCGTTGCCGCATCTGCAGGGCTTTGTCGCTGTCTTCGTACAGCGTCACTGAATTTAAGCGACCAAGAGTGCTTTTGTAGAGATGAATATAGAAGGCATTTTTATTCTCAGCTGTTGGTGTGGCTAGATGGTCCCACTCAGTTTGAGTAAATAGTTTGCCTATTGGTTCATCTGGGCTCATTGCAAACCAAATATAGGCGCCTGAATTAGATCCATTTATGACTTGGCCGTAATATTCATTGGTCCTATTGGACTGCTTATGCGTTAAAATGAAAAGCTCTGTGCCGGCGGGCAATTCGAGATTTATCTCTTTGGCTTGAGCAAACGCAACTGACGAAGCTACTTCTAAAGCAGTGATAACAAAAAATGTCATAAAAGCCGACATTGGACAATTATTGGCCAGTTGTTTTTTCAAGCGCGCACTCCTGTTAGGTTCAATTGGATTTGAAGCCAGATAATTAGATTTGAGTGCTGATATTGCAATTTCTAGGAAAAGAATTTAGCGTTAGGTTCGGAGTTTGCGGTTTGGCTAACAGTACCATGAGCCTGGGTCGCATTGTCGGTCAATTGCAAAAGAGAATATGGATCTTGTGAGAGTTTGCATTGAGAAGGGTGCTGGACCATAGGCTATTAAAAGTGATCTATAGAAAATTCAATGTTTTACTTTGAAAAGACGATAGAAAATCATCGAGGAAATAAGCCTGATGAAAATGAAACTTTTATTTTTGCTAGGCTTTTTTTCAACAAGTTTTTGCCTAGCTCAACCTAATAATGAAGAGCAAATTCAAGGATTAGCCACAGAGCTGCAGGCTGAGGCTCGCAAGCAAATTGATAAATACCGAAAAGTTTTAGCTGGCCCTCCTGACCAACGAGCCATTTATGCGCAAGTCGATGATGGAATAAAGCAGCCTATCTTTAGTCTGCCCGGTTTTGTTGAGGTCCAGGACTGTGAGCGGGCCAATTGCAAGGTCGTAAGCTCGGTTGATCATCAGTTTAAAATGGTTCCGACTGGCAATCTCAAGTTCACTGAGCGCGAGACTTCTGATGGGGAAAAGGAGCTAGTAGCTTTTTACGAAGTTCGCGTGCCGACAACTGAAGGAAAATTCGAATTAGGCTGGATACCCAAGGAACAGTCGACCAGTGAAAAACTCGATCCAAGTATTTTGATTTCAGAGCAAATCAATGCCCGAATGGAGGCGAATCGGCCTAGTACTATTCTGCAGGCTTATGACAAAGTCTGCCGTTTTTTTTCAGGCTTAAGAATAGGTTCAAATCAAATTTATACACCGAATATGTCTGATGTACATAGTGTGAGTAAAAAAGCGATCGAGGAAGCAAGGAGCGCAAAAGAATCTGTTGCCGTCGTCGCTGAGAAAATGAGTGGATTGGTTGGTAGATGTGTGTTGAGTCCCGCTAATCAAATCTCTGAAGCTAAGCTCAAGGGCCCAATCAACTATGATACTCTTGTCTTGCCATATATGACAGGACTTAAATATTTTTCAAGTACGCGGCCAGCCAGCCTGGCGCCCTTGGCGGGAGCATCAGCTCCTTCTGTAAAGCAGGCTCCGATCTCAAGCGATGAGCCTCTAATGTTGCAGGCAAGAGACCTCAATATACCGGGACTCAACGCTCAAAGCTTATTGGAAATCGATTCTCTTTCTCGGACTATATTTGCGGAAATGGCGAAGTGTGAGCACCTCGGCAGTCAATATCTAATGGCCGTAGCTCGAGTAATAAAAAATCGCGGCGACGCAGTTGACAAAAATTTAGGCGCCCTTTTGAAAAAGAGTCCAAAGGCCGAATATAACAAAAGGCTCAAGGCTGGTGAGGAGTTCATAAACAGCGAGGAGCGACACTGGCCTGGAAAAAATACCGCCACAAAGGTATCTTCATCACCGGTGCAATTTAGTGCTTGGAATAGTTATGTAATAGATTTTGATAAATTGAAGGCCGCACGAAGGGCAGAAGTTATTCGATTGTCTTCATCTATGCCATTAGCAAATGCAAGAAAAAAAGCCCAAGAAAATATAAAGCCAGATGCTGAAACTCGAGCCTATTATAAGTTTAATGAGTCAGGCTTGCTCCAGGCACTTTGTCCGCCGAGTGATATAAACAAGGAATTCTATTCTGGCGGCAAGCCTTCAGCGTCCCTTCATACTATTTGGCGAAATACCCTTCGCGTTGCTGTCGAAGCCGTGCTTTATCCTAAGCAGTTTGCGGCGCGGACTTCAAATTTGTCGAAGGTCAGGCACTATACTTCGGATCGAAAAAAATTCTATAACTTTGTTCAAGTAAACCCAATGGTTGATGGCCGAAGTATCGATAACAACCGATGTCTTAACCTTTGGGTTGATCCTAAAAAATAAAGATTGCAGACCTCTTAGTTTTCAATGCGCTGCTCTTCTAACTAGGGCGCGCTGCCAAACTCGGCCCTTTGGGCCTGTGTTTGTCGCGCGCGTTTAACTGAAAAACATAGAAATTGCAGATTTTTTGAAGAATTAATGAATTAAAAAAAAGCCATCGCTATTTCATTTTGTTGGAAATGAGTGCTAGAATTTTTTTTCTTATGAAAAACTTTTCGCATCTACAAAATCAACTTAAAGGAACCAGCGATGGCCATCAATTACGCGCATCAGATTACGTTTGGACTGTGGACACTTCAAGAACTTTTAGATCCGAGCCACGATTTAGTGAATTTGACAGCAGCCATCGATTGGGAAGAGGTCCACAATCGTCTGGCGCCATATTATTCGAATACAGGTCGTCAAGGTTTACCCATCCGTTTAATGGTAGGCCTACACATTCTCAAGCACAAAGAGAATATGTCAGACGAGAAATGTGCGGACCGGATCCGATCGGATTTGTACTGGATGTATTTTTGCGGAGTCGACTCAGATTCTCTAAGAGGGAAATATCAACATTTAAACTCAGCGACCCTGACCAAGTTTCGCCGCCGCATTGGCGAGAAGGGTTTTGGCGAAGTCGAAAGTATCATTCGAGAATACCTGATCAAAAAAGACCATATCGACGTTCGGGTGATGAATACCGATTCAACTTGTCAGCCAAAGAATGTGGTCTACCCAACCGACAGTGGTCTTTTAGACAAGGGTCGCAAGATTGTATTAAAAGGAATGAAGAATCTGGAAAATCTCGGCATCAAGGCGATCAAAGGTGTGCGAACATTTTCACGCAAGTCGAGAAAGATTATTTTGAATATTACCAAGCTCAGCAAGGATCGCCAGGAAAGAATCAAGGCAGGGACCTTAGAGTTGTGCAGACAAGCTCGCCATGTGCTGGGCAAAGGCAATTTAATGATCAAGCGAGCGGCTGGGCATTTGAAATCGCAAGCTGGCAAACTCAAAATCCAAGTAAGCAAAGCAGTTGCCGATCTCAAGCGAAACGTCGCTCTTTTGAAAAGAGTCATTCATCAAAGTCGCCAGCGTTACAAAGACATACATGTCGAGAAAAAAGTTTATTCAATGAGCGAGCCCGAAGTGATCGTGATTCGAAAGGGCAAATCTCATCGTCCCAACGAATATGGATCAAAGCTCAATCTCTCAACGGATGTAAATGGCTTTATCGTCAGTCACGAAACTTATACGAGCGGCGAGCACGATTCGAAGTTATTAGAACCAGCTCTTCAAGCTTGGGAAACTGCGACGGGTCGTTTGCCAGATCAAGTCAATACGGATCGTGGTTACAATCAAAAGCGAAGATCAACCACCGGACGAATATTAAAAATAAAGTGTATCTCGACACCTTGGTGTGGCAAAAAGAAAAATCCAAATGCTCAAAAAGCATGGTTCAAACGAGGTCAGTGCCAACGATCGCAGATCGAGGGAACGATTGGGCATTTAAAACAAGACCATCGTTTAGATCGTTGTCGTTACACCGGTTCTCATGGCGACAAAATCAATGCAACACTTGCGGCGACCGCATGGAATCTAACCAAACTCTGCCGAAGTTTATGAACAGCTACGAAAAGTTATCCACAAGCGAAACAAAAGAAAAACTGCAGATCTGTGGATAACTGAACTCTGCGCGCGCCCCAACCGCTGGTCCTACAGACCGCGTTTGGCAGCGCGCCCTAATTAAAATAAACAAAATGTCATGATTATTTTGAACCGTTTTTCAACTTTTTCAAAAACATTTTACTAATTAAAATTGGACTTAGAGCATTTTTTTT
>JAYVXS010000054.1:0-22532 GCA_043784965.1 Bdellovibrionales bacterium | reverse complement strand
ATCGCGAAGGATACGACTCTGCGACATTTTAAATTTTTATTCGTCTTTTCAAAGGCTTCCATCGCGTTTGCATCTTTCTTATCGTCGAACTGGCGTTTTAAGCAACTCGCGTGGACAAGTCCTAGTCGAGTATATTTTGCTATTGGTAATTGTGGTTTTGCTCTACTCAACTATTATGGGATTTATGACTAAGAGAGATCCCGACGGTGATCCGGACAACTCAGGATTTATCATAAAAGCTTGGAGTCGTATGATCTCGACCATTGGCCAGGATTACGCTGATGATACCGATCCCTGAGCGTCAATTCTGCGGGCTGTATTAAAAATATATCGAAGTTCTCTTGGCCAGTTCTTCAGACAATGCTCTTTGCATTGATTCGCGTATCTCCTGAGCTATATCCAAGATTAACTGATGATCGCCCAAAGATGATTTCTTATATGGCAACTTTATTGGCGCTAGAAATTTGATCTTCCATTTTGCCGGAAGCGGAAGCAAGTTCAGTGGCAGTGGGATCAGAGTTTTTTCAAAAATTTTAATTCGTTTTAAATTTATATGAGTTTCTTCGGCACCAATAATTAAAGTTGGAATAATCGGGCACTGCGCCTCAAGTGCCATGCGCACAAAGCCACGTTTAAACTCCTGAAGATGATAGCGTTTAGTGGTAGGTTTGAAATTACCTTTTTCTCCTTCTGGAAATATCACCACCAAATTATTTTTCTGAAGATGTTCAACGCCATTTTTCATATTGGCTTCAATAAACCCAAGTTTTCTAGCATTCTCAGCGGTAAATTTAGAGAGAAACCAAAAGTGATGAGTCAATATCCGCGGTATTCTATGGCAGTTGCCATTTATTTCATGTGCCAAAATGGCGGCATCGAATCCGGCAAAGCCCGAGTGATTTGGGGTGATCAAAGCGGGGCCATGTTTTGGCACATTTTCAAGCCCCTCAAGCTCCAGTCTAAAGTATTTATGAAGACCATCGAGTAGAATATTTCGCACCATAGAGAAAAATAATAAGCTTTTGTCAATTTGCCGCAGTTCTTCCAATTTTTCTTTTGGCTTTTTGAAAATATTCATCATGATGGGAACGTATACATCTGGATGAGAGGAAGCAAATGAAAAAACCACACTTTATATTAGCTCTTGATCAAGGGACGACAGGCTCCACCGTGAGCTTAGTGGGGCCACGCGGTGATATCGTTGCATCGAGTGATCAAGATTTTAAACAGATTTATCCACAGCCTGGTTGGGTGGAGCACCAGCCTAAAGACATTTGGGCAAGTATTGAAAGTAACATTACGAAAGTTATCAGGCGCGCACGTATCTCAACAGCGCAAATTGGCGGTATCGGAATCACTAACCAGCGAGAAACAATTGTCATGTGGGATAAGAAGACCTCAAAAGCATTGCATAATGCATTGGTTTGGCAGGATCGCAGAACCGCTCCATATTGCGAAATCCTAAAAAAAGATGGATATGAAGGCTTGATCCGAAAAAAAACCGGCTTGGTGATCGATCCATACTTTTCTGCAAGTAAAATTCATTGGCTCCTTAAAAATGTTTCAGTGGCTAAAAAAGTTGAAATACGTATTGGTACAATCGACAGTTTTTTGGTGGATCGGCTAACGGGCGGCGACGCCCATATCACCGATGTTTCAAATGCCTCGCGTACTCAGCTAATGAATATTGAAACCTGTGAATGGGACGATGAGTTACTGAAAATTTTTTCAATTCCGAAATGCATTTTACCGAGAATAGTTTCATCGAGTGGTGTGCTTGCCGTCACCCGAAAACTAAAATGTCTTCCCGACGGAATCCCAATTTCCGGAATCGCAGGTGACCAGCAGGCCGCGCTCTTCGGACAAAACTGTCTGTCTGAGGGTGAGGCCAAATGCACCTTCGGTACTGGTAGCTTTTTATTGATGAATAGCGGACAGAACCAGGTCGTATCAAAATCTGGTCTATTGACAACGGTGGCCTGGCGCTTGGCTGATAGTGAAAAGCCAATTTATGCCCTCGAAGGAGGCGCCTTCATTTGTGGTGCGGCCGTTCAATTCTTACGAGATCAACTTGGGTTTATCAAACATAGCAACGAAATCGAAGATCTGGCAAAAAAGGTAAAGAGTACAGAAGGGGTTGAATTCGTTCCGGCGCTTACCGGGCTTGGCGCACCTTATTGGGATGCAAACGCTCGTGGAGTTATTTGTGGACTTACTCGGGGTTCAACACGGGCTCATATTGCTCGTGCTACGCTTGAGGCAATGGCATTGCAAAACACAGAAATACTAATTGCCATGCAAAGGGATTTGGGCAAAGAGCTAAGGAGTGTTCGGGTAGATGGTGGAGCATCGGCGAATAATCTCTTGATGCAACTTCAGGCTGACTATCTTGGTACTGAAGTGATCAGGCCCAAGAATATTGAGTCGACTTCTGTCGGAGCTGCTTATTTAGCTGGGCTCGGTGTTGGACTTTGGACGCTTGATGACTTGAAAAAAATCTGGAAGGTCGACAAAAATTTTTTACCTAAAATGTCGAGTGTCGACCGTGGGGCTCGATTGAAGCTGTGGCAGAGAGCTGTATTACGGGCTCGTGATTGAGCGATAGAATTTACCAGCCGGCGCTCATCGTTTCAATGAGTTTTGGCAGCCAAGTAGCATGATTAGAAAAATGAAAGCCGTGTTTTTCGGCCTTACTCATACTCATAGTCCAGTCCCATTTTATTCCAAAGGGAGAATGATTTTCACTTGCAGCGGCTTCGCCAATCACAGCTTTTTTGCCAACTACGGCCTCGATGAGTTCGATTAGTTCGCGCAATGAAATTGAATCGGGAGAGCCAGCATTTATAGAACCAGGCACTTTATTGTCCGCAAGCCAAAATAAAAAGCTGGCGGCTTCACTCGACGAAATAAATCCAATTCGCGAGTTTATATTTGGGAAATAAATGGGTAAGCCCTTCTTTATTCGTGAGATATGCCATAAAAGTCTTTTTGTCGGATCGTCCATTCCCAAAACTATTGGCAAGCGAACTGCGGTGACCGAAAAACTAAGTTGGGTCACATACTCCTTTTCAGCAAGGCGCTTACCTTCTTGATAGGAGTTAAGATTCGGCGATTTCTCTTCGTAAATTTCAGCAGAAAAGTCGGTCTCATTTAGCATAAGACCCTCGCCATAAACGGATTGCGAAGATGTATAAATTAAATGTTCAATTTTTTTATGAAGTACCAGACCTGCGATTTTGGCGTCATGCGCGTTAAAGCCAATTTGGTCATAAGCCAAGTCCCATTGACGAGATCCAAGGGCCTTAGCTAGCGAGCTTTCGCTGGTGCGATCGACGGCGAAATGTTCAACCGATTTCGAAAATTTTAAGGCAGTTTTACCCGTGCTTGCAACGCTGACCTTATGGCCTTCATCGAGGAGTTTTTGTACCAGCCGTTTGCCGAAAAATTTGGTTCCACCTAAAACTAAAATTTTCATTATTTATTACGACTCACAAAAAGTTTTTTGAGTTCATAAACTTCATGAACCCAAAAAACATTCTCAAGTATGCCCTTAGGAATATCTAAGAGATGCTTCTTATTAGAGGCCGGCATTACAAAATGTGTAAATCCTAGTTTGTGAGCCTCTCGCAGCCTTTGTTCGGCAAAGGTCACGGCTCGCACTTCGCCCGTTAGGCCGATCTCGCCAAAAAAACAAGTCTTAGAATCTATTTCTTGATTCAGCTCGGTCGACATAAGTGCCGCCGTTACCGCTAAATCAGCCGCGGGCTCACTCAAATTCAAGCCTCCGACAACGTTTATGAAAACGTCGGCACTCATCAAATTAAATTCTAGATGTTTATTTAGAACGGCTATCAAAAGATGAACGCGTTGGACATCAAATCCCAATGAGGTTCGCCTAGGCATCGGCATTGGTGTATTGGTTGTCAAAGCTTGTACTTCACACAAAATGGGGCGGGTCCCTTCCATGGCGGCAAAAACCGCCGAGCCAATGAGTTTTCGTCCGCGTTCTTCTAAAAACATTTCGGACGGGTTCTGCACTTCAGTTAGGCCGGCTTGTTGCATCTGGAAAACACCTAGTTCGAAAGTGGCGCCAAAGCGATTTTTTTGCGCGCGTAACAATCGAAATTGATGAGAAATATCCCCTTCAAACGAAAGCACGCAGTCAACCATATGCTCAAGAACTTTAGGGCCAGCGATATTTCCATCTTTAGTGACGTGGCCAATGAGAAACACGATGGTATTGGTATTCTTAGCAAAACTCATCAGTTGGTTAGCGCATTCGCGGACCTGTGAGACGCTGCCGGGTGCGCTCGCCAAATCACTTAAGTATATGGTTTGAATTGAGTCGACGATTAATACCTTTGGTTGATGTTTATTGGCGAGTTCAAGCAGTGTTTCGAGGTTGGCCTCGCTTGCCATTTGAACATTTGCATTTTTAACGCCAAGTCTTTGCGCTCGTAAGCCAGTTTGGCCAACGGATTCCTCTGCTGAGATGTAGAGCACGTTGCCGGTCTTTAAATTCGTAGCAATGCCACCTGCCATTTGCAAAAGCAATGTGCTCTTACCAATACCCGGATCGCCGCCGAGTAATATAAAGCTTCCCGCGACAAGCCCTCCGCCTAGTACGCGATCGAGCTCACCTATACCAGTTGAGAGTCTGGTGTAATTGATTGTTTCAATTTTTTGGTCAAGTGAAACGACTTGAGTTTGTTTTGAGCCCTCTGTCCACCCACGTGATTTGCTGGTGTTAGAAGAGGGCATACTCATTTCTTCGACGAGTGAGTTCCAGGCGCCACATTCCGAACACTTGCCTTCCCATTTTGGACGCTGAGAGCCACAGTTTTGACAAACAAACACAGATCTTACTTTGGATTTCGCCATCCCTTTGAGGTAGCATAAAGAGGAGATCAATAACAATTAAAATCTTAGTCTTTCAAAGCAATATGAAATATTTGAATCCCTTAAAAATCTTTCTAGTTTTAGCCCTGACTCAGGTGAGTTTTCAAAACTTAGCTGCAGCTGAAAAGGCGCCAGAAAAAGTACCAGATAGAGTACCGGACAAAGCGCCGGAAAAGGTGCAAGACAAAGCTTTAGAAGCTCCAGACGCCATAAAGAAATTTCTAAAACTGAAACAAAGTTCAAAAATTACAGATGCCATTGAATATCTGTCCGAAAAACTAAAGGTAGAAGCGGATCCCGAAAAGAAAGCGCTCGAAAGTTTCTTGGTTGGATATTCCCTTTTTCAACAACTCAAAGATAAAGAAGCCCTTAACTTTCTCGCGGAGGCCGTAAAAGCAAAATCTAAAATTGAAGATTATGCGCTTTTCTATCAGGGATTGGCGCAAAGGCGACTGACTGATTTTTCTTCGGCAAAGCTTTCTTTTAAACAAGTTTTAGAGAGTCGTGCTTCAGCCTCAATTATGGTTGAGAGTAAATATAATTTGGGTTTGATCGCTTTAGAAGAGGGCCGCTTCAATGAAGCTGAACTGCAATTCAATATGATTCTAAGCAAATGGAAGGGTACTGAAAAGTTCCCTGAAGTTTTGTGGAAGTTGATGCGCGTCCAGAAAAGCCTACATAAAAATATTTGTAAATCGGCCCGAGAAATCTATTCAAAATATCCCACCTATATTGAAGCTAAATCTTGGGGCCATAAATTAAGTGTAAATTTATTTGAAGCTAAATCTACAGGCTGCATCGCCACCGCTAAAGAAGAGCAAATGCGAATTAAGTATTTGCAACTTGGTGGGGAAGTTGAGCGCGCACTAGAGGAGCTCAAGCTTTTGAGAGCCGATATGATCAAGAGCTCAAGTTTAAAGCCAAAGCTTCAGATCGCAAAAGTGGGGGCTGAAAGGCCTGCTAGCGCGGATAATGGAGATAATTTACCCATAGTAGAAGACGAAGACGAGCCGCTGACCGGCCTGTATTCTGTCGATTCGATGATAGCAAGCGTATTGATATCACAAGGCAAAGCTGACGAGGCCTTTAAGCTTTTACTTGGCTATTATGAGCAGCAAAATCGTCGGCCGGGCTATCTTCAATTGTTGGCGAAAGCTGCCGGACGCTTAGGGGAGTATCAAGCCGCGGCCAGTGCATTCGATAAAATTTATCGTCTTTCGCCAAAATCAAAGAGCGGCAAAAACGCCCTTTTTCAGGCAGCCTTTCTAAGCTATCAATTTCAGGATTACGATGGTGCGAGCCGAAAATTCGATGAGTTTGTAAAAAATTTTTCGGATTCTGCCCTCACGCGTGATTCACAATGGCACTTAGCCTGGTTGAAATATTTAAAAGGAGATTACTCTGGCGCTTACGATGGTTTTCAGAAGATTTCAGTTATGAAGTCAGCGCGCTATCAATACGTGCGTGTTGGTCATCGTAAAAAGAAACATCGTAAAAGAATTGAAGTACCAATGGACAGCGTAACTATTGATCGCGCTAAATATTGGATGGCGATGTCGCTTTTTCGACAAGAGAAATTTGATCAATCCAGAGTTCTACTTGAAGCCTTAAGTCATGACTCATCTATTGGATATTATTCTGTTGCTTCCTACTATCGTTTGCAAAATTTTCCCCAGTCTAAAACTGGCATCACTAATGTCTCAGGGCCACTTGCAAAAGGACAAAATGCATTGGCTTCGCCGCCGTCTGCTCTCCTATTAGGAGCTGTTTCTGGAGCCGCCGCCGGAGTAAATCCCGTGGTTGAGGCTGAGGCCAGTGTCGGTGAAGATATGCAAGCTCAGGAAACTACAACGATAGAGTTGCCTGGGGCTGCGCAAACAGCTCCAGCAGAGGAGTCAACGAATGGCAATGAAGAGCTTAATGAAAAAATATTAAGTGGTAATTTCAGAGATCCACAACTAGAAAAGAGATTTGAGCGCGCGCAATTGCTGTCACAAATTGGACTTAACGACTTGAGTAAGCTTGAACTCAGTGAAATCGAAAAGCACATACGCTCACCACAGGATCGTAAGCAATTGATGGAGCAATACCAAGTTGTGCAGTCTTATTTTCGTTCTTCTTATTTGGGTGAAGTATCATTTTCAGGTGAGCGCATTCGGGCTGGGATTGCCGGAGCGCGGCCGCTTTGGGAATATGCCTATCCAAGAGCTTATGATAACTTTGTCAGCATCAATTCAAAGAGCTTAGGAGTTTCGGAGTCACTCATTTGGGGGATAATGAGATCTGAGAGTCATTATCGCTCTGAGGCAAGGTCCCCAGTCGGAGCTCTTGGCCTTATGCAGCTCATGCCATTTACTTCAAAGCGTGTGGCTGATCTTCTTGGGCTCAGAGATTTTCAGGTCGACACTCTGCTGCAGCCAGAGACCAATATTAAGCTTGGTACCCGTTACCTTTTAAGACTGCACGAAAAATATCGTTTTGTTCCTCTTGTTGCAGCGGCTTACAATGCTGGTCCCCATCGCGTAGCTAGTTGGCTGAAGTCATTTGGGCTTCTCGATATGGATGAATTCATCGAACATATTCCATATGTGGAGACGAGAAACTACGTGAAACGCGTTGTTCGTAACTACCAAATTTATACACTTTTATACACTGCTAAAAGTTCAAGCTCCGGCTATACACTAAAATGGCTTGTAAAGCCTGTCGATGTAAAAGTACCCGATGGAAACTCCAGCCTAGAAGTTTGGTAAGAGATCGCGTTGACTTCCTTGACTTGCTTCTGCCAATCGAAGAAAAGATTCTTTCAGAAGCATTCACTTTGTGGCGAGTGCCTATAATTCAAGCAAGGAAAAATATGCATAAACAACTTGAGCAAAACAGTCTATCTGGCCTGGTGAAGGTCTTAGGCCTTTTGCTTTTACTATGTCTTTCAATTTCATTATTTTCTTGTACTAAAAAAACTCCGGGTGGAATTGAAGTCGAAATTCCCGGTCTTGGTAAGACAAGTCTTTCTCCAAAAGAAACCTTAAGAGTAAATCTTGAGACCGAGCCGCCAACCCTCGATTGGAATAAATCCACCGACACGACCTCTTCACAGGTTCTGGTCAACGTTATGGAGGGTTTAGTTGAGTACGATATTTATGATCCTAAAATGAATCTTGTTCCGGCCCTTGCTTCTAAGTGGGAATCTTCAAACGATTCTAAGAAATGGAAGTTCACGCTTAGACAAGATGTAAAATGGACAGATGGCGTTCCCTTTACGGCTCAACACCTCCTTGATAGTTGGAAGCGCTTACTCGATCCAGCGACCGCTTCAGATTACGCTTATTTTTTATTTGTCATAAAAAATGCGCAAGCTTTCAACCAAGGTAAGATAAAAGATTTCAGTGAAGTCGGCGTGAAAATCACTTCGCCAAATATAATTGAAGTTGAGCTTGAAAAAAGTGTTAGTTACTTTCCTCACTTGACGGCCCATGCATCGGCTTATCCGATTCGCCTTGATGTGATAGAGAAGTATGGAAGTACTTGGACCGCTCCTGGTCATATACAAACACTCGGCGCCTTTACACTCAAAAATTGGCAGCACGATAAAATGCTCTTGCTTGAGAGAAACGAAAGCTATTACGGCATAAAGCCTACAATTAAATACGTCGTAGGTTATATTATTCACGAAGTCGGCACGGCGATCGATATGTTTGATGCCGGAAATCTTGATGGTCAGGATCGTATCCCAAGTGGTGAAGTTAAAATCCTATCGAAGCGTCCTCAGTACCATGTGATGCCGAGTTTGCTGATTCAATACTACGGATTCAATGTAACACGTCCGCCGATGGATAATCTCCTTGTCCGCCAAGCCATTTCATACGCCATTGATCGCAAGCAAGTGACCAATGTGTTAAATGGTGGTCAAGTGCCATTGACTTCTTGGATCCCGGCCGGAGTCTTTGGTTACGATGCAAAAATTGGTATTAATTTTGACCCAGTAAAGGCCAAGGCCCTGCTTAAACAAGCTGGCTATTCTGAGGCCAATCCACTGCCAAAAATCGAAATTGAATTCAATACCAACGAGGATTTGCAAAGAGTGGCTGAAAATATTCAGGCGCAGCTTAAGACAAATTTGGGAATTAATATCGAGCTTAAAAATCAAGAATGGAAGTCATTTTTGAACGAGCTCAAGACCAAGCCTCCGCAAATTTTTCGCTTTGGTTGGATGGGAGACTATCCTGACCCAGATAATTTTATGAGTTTAATGACAAGTTACTCAGATAACAACCATACCAAATGGAAGAACAAAGATTTTGATAAATTAGTTGAAAACGCGGCCGGCGAAGGTAATCCAGCCAAGCGCAAAGCTTTCTATGATGAGGCTCAAAGACTACTTGTTGAAAAAGATGTTTGCGTCATGCCATTATATATTGGGGTTTTACAGAATATGATTGCCGATCGAGTTTCAAAATATCCACAAAACCTTTTGCAACGAAAGCTTTATAAAGGGGTTGTTCTTAAGTGAGTGCTGAAGCCATAGTTAATTTTGCTCCGAGTTTCGCTCAGCGTTTGATCGCAAAGTTTGGACCGATTCTTAGCATTGGCTGCGTGGCCTGGATTGTAACGGCGGTTGCAATTGATCTCAGCGACAATAGCGTTCCTTTATTTATTTGGCTGGGTCTAATTTCTTGGTTTTTCGTTTCTGCAGTTTACGCCGTCATTCAGCAAAAAGCGGTCACCTATGTTTCGAAAAGATTGGTAGAGGCGCTATTAACCGTTTGGGTGATCGCGAGTTTGACGTTCTTACTTTTAAGATTTTTGCCTGGCGGCCCTTTCGATCAAGAGAAAACACTGCCGCCAGAAATCAAAGCCAATATCGAGAAAAAATATGGCCTCAATGATCCAATCGCCACTCAGTATTTTCGCTTTATTTCAAATCTTGCCCAAGGTGATTTGGGTGAATCCTATAAATACATTGGTCGCTCAGTAACTGATATAATTAAAGATAGCTTTCCGATATCCTTTCAATTGGGATTTTATTCTTTGCTGTTGGCATTCTTTATAGGTGTACCATTGGGGATCTTTGCTGCCGGTAGGCACAATACTTTCTGGGATAGCTCAGCGATGATTGTCGCAATTAGTGGAGTGGCACTTCCGAGTTTTGTATTTGGACCAATTCTTGTGCTTATTTTTTGTTTTGGAGTTCCATTTCCAGCGCTCAAGGGTCTACTGCCTCCGGCACTTTGGGACGGGCCGATTTATTATATTTTACCAGTTGTCACACTTGGAATCAGGCCAGCGGCTATTATTGCGAGACTTATGCGTTCAAGCGTTCTTGAGGTTATTCACGCAGACTTCGTGAGAACGGCCAAGGCTAAGGGGCTTGCGAAAAAAACCGTGATGTATCGTCATGTATTGAAAAATTCTCTACTTCCGGTGATTACAATATCAGGGCCGCTATGTGCCGGGGTACTTTCAGGGTCTTTTGTAAATGAAATTATATTTGCGGTGCCAGGTATGGGCAAGCATTTAGTTCAAAGTGTAACCAATCGAGACTACCCATTGGTGCTTGGCCTCACATTGGTTTATGCCGTCCTTTTAGTGGGCGCAAATTTAGTCGTTGATTTACTTTATATGGTGGTTGATCCAAGGATTCAGTTATGAGCCAAGCCGAAAAAAATCACTCACAGAGTCTTTGGAAGGACTCGATCAAGCGTCTCAAAAAAAACCGTGCTTCAGTTTACTCACTTTATTTTATTCTTGCGATTTCGACTATCGCAATTTTCGCAAATTACTTAGCCCCGTATTCGTTCGAGACGCAAAATATTGATCGCGTGCTAATGGGTCCAAATGCGCAAAATTGGTTTGGCACTGATAATCTTGGCAGAGATTTATTTTCAAGAATTATTTATGGGGCGCGGATGTCAATGGCCGTGGGCATTTTTACCGCCATTATTTCACTCTTGATCGGTGGCTTTTACGGTGCTATTTCAGGTTGGATTGGTGGCTGGGTCGACTCCCTTATGATGAGAATAATAGATATTTTATTTGCCATTCCTTCGCTCGTTCTTTTGATTTTGGTAATGGTGGTATTTAACTCGGTCAACTTATTTGAACAACCTGAGCTCAAGGCCCTTACGGGCATTTTTCTTGCTCTTAGTGTAGTCGGCTGGGTTGGGCTCGCGCGCCTAGTGCGTGGTCAAGTCTTGCAAGCTAAGCAACTTTTATTCATTGAAGGCGCAAGAGCAATGGGCGCCGGGGATTGGGCCATTTTGTTTCGCCATGTCCTACCTAATATTTTGGGTCCAATAACAGTAATGCTGACCTTCCAAATTCCCTCTAACATCTTATTCGAAAGTTTTTTGAGTTTTATCGGCCTTGGTCTTCAGCCACCCTATTCATCTTGGGGGATTCTCGCTAATGATGGCTGGCGCGCTAAATCTTATCCACATATGATTGTATTTCCAGGCCTGGCAATTTTTCTCACTATGCTCGCGTTTAATCTGCTCGGCGATGGCCTGAGAGATGCTTTTGATCCCAAGCTAAAAGGCACTTCTTAACGAGGCCTGGTTAAACATAGCGATAGTTTAGCTTTGAACGGGATCTTCATTTTACTAGATTCAATACCGTGAAGGCTGCAGATTTAAGCTCAGATGCAGACTCAATATTGAAATATTTATAGTGCCATATCTTAAAAAAACAGATGATTTTTAATGCGTGACTATAGGTTACAGCTCTTGACCGATGGAGCTTGGCAAATGGCTTGCTATAGCATAGTTAAAGGCAGCTTGTTTTGGGCGGGGGGCCTTGAAGTATGACACTTTATTGGGGGAGTTATGAAATATTCGATTTTTGTATTTGCGGCAATTTTACAGTTTTCGCTGCCGGTCTTTTCTGAAAGTATGGTTCCGGTCTCCGCTAGGCCATGCACTCCAAAATGTATTGAATCACTTGCTCTTCCAGTGATGACAAAAGCGGTTTTGTCTTCGAACTTGCCCTCAAACCAAGATCCAAATTGTCCCCCTTCTGGATCCGAATTGTTCAAAGCCGTTGGAACTGGTATCGGCAAAGCAATCATGAGCGTTGGTATCGTTAAGGATCTGACGGCGCGAGCTGCTCAAAAGCGTGAGTCACTCCAAGCTGATCGAAGTCATTGTGGAAGTTGCAAGCAAGTTAATTTAGTGTCCAACTATTCGGCGAGCGCTCCGAATCAAATAAGACAAGATCTTGTATGTGAAACACCATTTGCAATCAATTTTCAAAAAGAATTGAATAATCAAGATATTGAGGCCTTCGGTAGTGATACTTTGCGCGGCAAAAATTCACCAGGTCAACAGGTAGAGAGAGGGTGTTCAAAAACCTGCAACTATTATATGGCAAGTGCTCAAACTCCGATCAGCCAAACTACAAGCCGAATCAATTTAACCGTAGTTTGTGGGCCGCCAAGACAGGGTTCAATTTTGACGGCAAACTACGATTTAACAGTTGGTTTTGTACATCAGTGGGTTTGTATTAAATAGGTTTGAAGTTAGACGTTAAACCGAAAGAATAGAACATCACCGTCTTGAACGACATACTCTTTACCCTCTGAACGATAGCGGCCGGCATCTTTGACCGCGGCCTCTGATTTTAGCTCAAAAAGATCTTTACAGTTATAGGTTTCGGCGCGAATAAATCCGCGCTCAAAATCGGAGTGAATTACACCTGCGGCTTGGGGGGCTTTCATGCCAGCTTTAATGGTCCACGCGCGAACCTCTTTTTCACCAGCAGTAAAATATGTTTTTAATGCCAGTAATTGGTAGGCCTCCCAAATAAGACGGTTGAGTCCTGGCTCCTTCGCATTGATCGAAGCCAAAAATTCAGTTTGTTCTTCTTTAGGTAGGAGTGCGATCTCGGCCTCAAGGGCGGAACAAATCACCAAGTGAATATTACTTTCTGATTTGGCTCGAGCACCCACTTGTTTGACCCAGTCATTTCCGCCAGCAGCGAAATCGGCCTCATTTACGTTACATGCGTATAAAACAGGTTTCATCGTGAGCAAATGCATGTCTTTTACAATCGGCAGCTCAAATTCATCTAGACCAACAGTGCGAGCTGCTTTGCCAGCAGACAAAGCTTCATAGATTTTTTTGATCGTCTCGTATTCTCTTTTCAAATTCTTGTCGGTAGTAGAACGCGCCGTCTTCTCTACTTTTTGCAAGCGCTTCTCAACGCTGTCGAAATCGGCGAGCATTAATTCTGTGTTTATGACTTCGATATCTCTCAGCGGTTCAACACTTCCAGAGACGTGAATGATATTGGGATCATCAAAACAACGCACTACATGGATGATGGCATCGGTTGATCTAATGTGCCCAAGAAATTGATTTCCGAGTCCCTCTCCCTTGCTCGCTCCTGCAACGAGGCCAGCGATATCAACAAACTCAATTGTTGTCGGGATCAAGCTCTTTGGCTTTATTAGCGCCGATATTTGAGATAAACGATCATCCGGAACCATTACCACGCCGACATTTGGGTCGATCGTACAAAATGGATAGTTTGCCGCTTCTGCCTTTGACGATGTCAACGCATTGAAAAGCGTACTCTTGCCAACATTTGGTAGGCCTACGATTCCACATTGAAGTGCCATTTTAATCTCGTCTCTCTGTTACGTCCCAGTGGGGCGTCTCGTTTATTAATTTAAAGCGGACCGGGCTCAATGTGCCGACCACTAAAGCCAGTAGCGGCCTTTTCATAGCCATCAAAAATTAAACTCTCAATTGCATCGCTGCTGAGATTGAGAAGTTCGGTCAATCGTCCATGTTCTTCTGGATTAAATCGCCCTAAAACATAATCGGCAACTTCCATTTTTGGATGAGGTGGGCGGCCTACACCTATTTTTAAACGCGTATAATCTTGGGTCGCTAAAATCTCACTAATGCTTTTGATTCCATTGTGGCCACCGTGGCCCCGATTTTTTTGAATCTTAATATGTCCGAACGGCTGATCAATATCATCGTGTACAACAATGAGGTGATTCAGTTCTATTTTATAGAAATCTAACAGGGGTTGAACAGAATCTCCGGATTTATTCATGAAGCTTTGCGGTTTCGCGAAGACGATATCTTTTTCTTCCATTTTAAATTTTACGGTAACGGCGTGGAACTGTTCTTTGCCACTTGGGTCACCTATGCCTGACAAGAAATTATCAAGAGCCATAAAGCCAATATTGTGACGAGTAAGTAGATATTTTGAACCTGGATTGCCAAGACCGACCACAAGCCACATCAGCCCGCTCCTCGACTCACTTTATTTAAATTGCTATTTTTAGAATCTTTATACGACTCTCCGAAAAGAGTCGTAGCTCGCAAGAGAAAAACTTTCTCTCTATTATTTTTTCTTATCCCCACCAGCAGCCGGAGCCGCAGCAGCAGCACCCGCAGCAGCAGCGCCCGCAACAGCCGGAGCACCGGCAGCAGGAGCCGCGCCTTCAACAGGAGCAGCAGTAATAACTGGAGCCGCAACTTCTTCAGCAATAATAGAAACCGAAGCTACTGCCAGCTGAGTGCCGGAAATTACTTTAACATTTGCAGGCAGTTTCAAATCGTAAACGTGAAGTGTATCACCAACGTCCAAGCCAGAAACGTCAGCCGTTACCAACTCAGGAATGTCACTTGGTAAACATTCAACCTCAAGTTCACGCAAAGTGGTTTGAAGAAGTCCGCCCGAAGTCAAACCAATTGGTTTGCCGACGAACTCAATGTGAATGCTAACTCGAACAACGGCGGTCATATCTAAGGCATATAGATCAAGATGTACAGGCTTACGGCTGACTGGGTGAACTTGCATATCTCTCATTAGAACGTTAATTTTATCGAGGTTTTTATCATCTGATTTAAGCGCGAAAATGGTCGATTCGAATTTTGTTCCGCCATATTTCTGCAATAGAATTTGATCAATTAAAAGATTCACCGGCTTTGATTTTGGTCCATATAAAACTGCAGGAATTTTTTCGTTTATACGAGAAACGCGGCTGTTATGTTTACCAGGAGTTCTTGGTGAAACTGGAAGATCAATTTTATTTGTCGTTTTCATCTTTAATTCCTTCTATTCATTGCAAAACTTAATATTCAAAAAAACAAAATTCTAAATTTCTAAACTAATCGAACTAAATAATCGAACTAACTAATCAAACAATGAGCTAACTGAGGCATTCCCGTAAATACGACGAATCGCTTCGGCTACAAGTGGTGCAACTGAGACGACCTCAATCAAAGCATTGCCCTGCATCTGGTCTTTCAAAGGGATTGAGTCGGTTACCAAAACCTTGGCTATCCCACATTCAGACAAACGACTAATCGCCGGGCCTGAAAAAAGAGCATGCGTTGCTACTGCAATCACACTTTTTGCACCATTTCGCATCAGACTGTCAACTGCTTGCGTAAGTGTGCCGGCAGTATCTATCATATCATCCACAATGATTGCAGTTTTATTTCGCACATCGCCAATTAAATGTAAAGCTTTTGCCTCGTTTGGGCCGGTACGCCGCTTGTCGATGATGGCAATTGGACACTCAATGCGCTTTGCGAAGGCCCTGGTTCGTTCAACCCCGCCCGCATCTGGGCTAACAGCTACAAAAGAGTCGCCAAAGCCATATTTCTCACGCCAAGCTCTGGCCAAAGTTGGAATGGCGAATAAATGATCGACCGGAACATTGAAAAAACCCTGAATTTGAGCCGCATGAAGATCGACACAAACCACCCGAGTCGCACCGGCAGTAGTTAGTAAGTCAGCCATGCATTTCGAAGAAATTGGAGCTCGAGGAGCCACTTTACGATCTTGCCTGGCATAACCATAGTAGGGAATGACCGCAGTAATACCTTTAGCACTTGCACGTTTTAAGGCATCGAGGACTAAGAAGAGCTCCATATAGTTTTCATTAACTGGGGGCGAGCAACTTTGAATAACGAAAACGCTATCTCCACGAACACTTTCTTGAATTTCAACTTGAACTTCGCCATCAGCGAATCTTGAGAGCGTGCAAAAGCCAAGCTCCACGCCGGCTGCCTTTGCCACTTTTTCAGCGAATGCTTTATTTGAATTTCCTGAGAAAATTTTAAGACCTTGCATCTGGTTCAAAGGTCTAACCTGCCTGGTAAAAAATGTCTACTATTGATCTTTGGATAAAGCTGAATTTAAAGGAATTTGACCAAGTTGCGTGGCCGCCCATTGAAGCCTTGAATCATATAAGCTTTGAACCAATGGCCTCTAGCATTTGATTTATCGCGTGGGCGCGATGCGAGATTTGATTTTTTTTGGCAAGTCCGAGTTCAGCCAAAGTGAGGGTTTCGCCTAATGGTACGAAAACATTATCGTAGCCGAATCCAGCTTGACCTCGAACATTGGTCGCAATTTGTCCTGCCAGTGTGCCATCAAATAAAAACTCCTCACCATCTGGTGAGTAGACAACAATTTGGCTGACGAACTTGGCTGTACGATCCACGATATTTCGAATTGCCAACATTTTCAGAAGTTTGGCATTGTTTTCAGCATCACTGGCGTGAGGCCCAGCATATCTAGCTGAGTGAATACCTGGCAAATTATTCAGACCAGTTACCAAAAGGCCTGAGTCTTCGCCTAAAACCCAATGCTTGTTTTGTACAGACTTTAATGCCTTGGTTTTGATCTGGGCATTGGCTAAGAATGTATTACCATTTTCAGGACGAGGAGAAAACACGGGTAACTCATTTTGCGAATGAATTTGTAGCTTTGCTCGATTGAAAAGCATTTTGAATTCGTTGATCTTACCTTGATTTGAAGTGGCAATCCATAAATCCATTATAGCGTTCTTTCATTACAAATCGTAGTTAAAGCTTTGCAATTCATTTTAGGCGGTATCTGGTAAAGTATCATGGTAATTTCAATTCGTCTTTAGCTGGTCTTCAAGTCATCTTTAATGGAAAAAAGCTTCCGATGATTTCACTTTGATGGCGAAAAAGTTCACTACAAGCTTTTTCTGCCAGATTTGTTAAACTCAGGAGTTCGCTATGTGAGAAGGCTTCGCCCTCAGCCGTCCCTTGAATTTCTATAAATTTAGATTTTGAGTTCATTACAAAATTCATATCAGTTTCAATTTCAGAATCCTCTTCATAGCAAAGATCAAGAAGCGCGCTCCCATCTTTGAGTCCGACACTGATCGCAGCGACATAATCTTTAAGGGGTAACTGTGAAATAATACCAGCGTGTTTGAGCTTTTGAAACGCCAGAGCTAGGGCTACGAATCCACCAGTAATGGCAGCTGTTCGCGTGCCACCATCGGCTTGAATGACGTCACAGTCGACCATGATTTGTCTTTCGCCTACCATTTTCAAATTGACCGCAGCTCGGAGGGAGCGGGCAATCAATCTTGAAATCTCTTGAGTGCGGCCGCCGGTTAGGATTTTATCGCGATTCATTCGCGTATGAGTCGACCTGGGCAGCATGCCATATTCAGCGGTGATCCAGCCTTTGCCTGTTCCGGCAAGCCATTTGGGAACGGCTTGATCAACACTTGCCGTACACAGCACTTGCGTATTGCCAAATTCGATTTGTACCGAACCTTCGGCATAACGAGTAAAATTTGGGGTGATTTTAATAGGTCTCAATTGATCAGATTTTCTTTGGTCTATGCGCATGCGCGCTACTTTAGACTTTTCAATTGTGCTTTGTCCAGATCAAAAAATAACTTGTAGTTGGGCATCGTCTTTTTTTGGTCTAGTTATGAAGATCAGTTTGTTGGCACCGGCGACGGATTTCGGTTTTTCTGTTTCTGTCCCAGTTATGGGTGGGGCAACTTGTGCACTAATTTTTGGCCCTCATCTGAAATGAATTTGTCGGCCTCACGGCCCCTGAACTCGGACCTTTCCACACAAAGCCAACTAAAAAAAGAAAGAACCCAACTCAGCAAAAAGAAAATAGGGCGAATTGTTTGGCTATTTTAAGACAATCGTCTCTCGGTGTTTTACAAGCCCGTCATAGATGAGCTTTGCAAGTTTTTTCTGATATTCTTGGTCAGCTAGCTTTAATTTGTCAGATTCGTTCGAAATATAGCCCACTTCAATCAGCACAGCGGGAATATTGTTTTGTGAAATTACATAAAATGGCGCTTGCCTTAAGGCATTATTTTTGACTCTGCCAAATGCCGCGCGCGGCAGAGATTTGAAAAGACTCTCAGTCAAAACAAAACTTTCTGAGATTCTTTGGTTCCGCTTTAAATCATCGACTATATTGTCGATGTCATTTTGCGAAGTGAGTTTATCTGATTTTGAATCCTTTGAGTTTTTTGAATTCTTTGAGCTCAAAGAATTTTGATTTTCAATATTTGCTAAAAATAAACTCTCTTCGTCAGGCGCGAGTTGATTTTGAAAATAAAGCTCTAAGCCAAATGCTTTAGGATCCTCAGAGGCGTTTGCATGAATACTTACGAATAAATCAGCCTTTGCGCTCTTTGAGGTTTCAACCCGATCGCTTAAGCTAATTTGTTCATTCGAGTCCCTTGTTAAAATGACTCTAAATTGAGAATTCTTTTTAAGCATATCAGCAAGATATTGGCTGATGCGAAGGCAAATCTGCGATTCTTTGAGCTCGCCGCGAGTTGCGCCGTGATCGATACCTCCATGTCCAGGGTCGACTATAATGGTAAGCGGTTGATTGGTGGGCAAATTTGCCTTCGCCGGATTTCCAGCGAAAAAATGAAGAGTCAAAATGACTGTTGTTAGTAATTTGTAGAAGAATTGCGGCATTGCTTTCATTGTCCAGCGGAGCCTTCAAAATGCCTAGTCCGAAACAAGCCTTCTGGACTAGACCGATAGCGCATTCACTAGAAATTTGCACCAATAGACCGCTTGGATAACTAGCCCGGATATTTCATCAGATTCGTTGTGACATCGCCGCTTCGCTAGTCTGGGCACCTCGCTCCTGGCGTTTTCGAGACCTTTTCATTGCGACAACCTGCTTTGAGGTTGCCTCACTCAAAGGTCTCTCAAGCGCCAGGCCAGTTTGCGAATCAGCGATTTCACAACGAAACTGATGAAATATCCGGGCTAGTTGCGGTTAAAGCCTGGTAATCCGCTATAGTGCTGCGTCTTCAGGCGAATCAGTTTAAAGATTTCAGGGCTTTAGCCTCGACTAGTAATTAGAGAGCTTGCTTGCACAAATCTTGTGTTTCTAATAAATTACTTTCAAAATGGTGTTCATGCTAAGCACTTTAAGACTTTTCAACATTTGTCTTTTTTTACTGGTCTCTTTCGGACAGGCTGCTTTAGCAAGAATCGAGACTCTGCCTGTCGGGATAGCCAGTTTTCTCGATACTTCACATCTAGCCAAGTCTTTTGAGACGCAAAAAAATCAAACGATACCTGAGGCGTCACAACTGAATTTTAAAATCGATTCAGCGGTACCAGTAAACATTAATTTACCTAACGCCAAGAGTTCGAATGCTATTCACTTATACTATGTGCGTGGACATTTTAAAGCGAAATGGAATAACGATGGTGAAAATCTTGAAGAAGAATCCATCTCTCATATTTATGATGCTGCATTTTTAGTTTTTGAAAGTCAGAAAAAGGCAGTTCTCCTTGACGAATACTTCTCTGAAGATAGTTGCGATGGCGATCATCTTGTAAGTTACTCAAACAGGTATCTTTTTTTTAAAGCTTCTAAGGAGCAAAGTTTTTTCACTCTCGACAGAAAGATGAGAGGAGACTTTTGCACAGGCGAACGGCTGGTGCGCAGCTGGGTTGACAGCGCTATTTATTACCTTGGGGATTCGACAGTCCGAAAACTTCACACTTATGTTTCTTATGACAAAAAAGAGACGCTGGCATTTTTTCCTGATTCTGAAGAGCCCTATGTTTCGGCCTTAACTTATTTGCGAAGTGATCTTGTTACTGAGAGAAATGAAAAAAAACCGGCACTGGATTTCTATATAAAATCAGTTGCTCAGCAGGGTATAGAGAAACCAGTGATCAATAAAGTCACTGAACATTTTACGTGGAATGCTAAGCTTAAGGCATTCGATAAATCCGACTAGGATAAACCGAGAAGTGGCACCGCTAGAATTGAGAGAGCGATTTATTTTTGCCAGGGTTCTGGTCCTAAAAAAATGCTGCCAGCATTCAGGCTAAATTTCGCAAGATACTTTTTATTCGATTTAAGTAGACTTTGTTTCTTTTCAAAATCGGCCAGTCCCTTTACCTCACCTTTTTTGGTATTGGCTTCGATTTCGAAACTGACTCCGTCTGCCGGAGAAAAGAAAACCTTTGCCTCGCTGGCCTCTAGAGAAATATTTTGACTCATTTGTTTCAGTTGAATCTCGCCGGTTTGAGTTTGGATTTCAAGTTTTATGGACTCTGGAATTTTTATCTCACAAGAAGCACTTTCGGCAATTTGATCAAGTGCAAGGGTCACCATTCCGGATGGAGATTTACGAATGAAGGGTCTGGCATAACCCAAGCTTGAGATCTTACAGTCATACTGTATGTCAGGGCTTTTCGAGGAACTTACATTTAGCTTAGTGTGTTTTGCTTGAATATGAATAGCGGAGATCCCATCACTTTGAAAGCTACCAGTGATATTTTCTTGAGCGTTAGTCGAGGCGTCAGTCGAGGGAGTTTGAGATTGCCTCTCTTCGGCTTCTGATTCTTGCTGGGGGCCTTCTGAATTTAGATCATTGGGGTCCTGTTTGTCGCTACTACTGTCATTGTCTGAATGGGGCTTGAACGAATTAAATCCCTTAAAAATATGAAAACTCTGAATGCCATCAGGCTGTTGACCAAGTTTGTTTGCAAGGTGATTGAGTCCCCAAGGAACAACAAAAGGCAAAGACAGGGTGCAGGTTGTAAAAAGCAAAACCGCAGCTAGTACAGAAAAAATCAAAAATGATCCAATCGAGCGAGATTTAGGCTGGGAGCGTTTTCGTGGTTTAAAGCCTCGTTCCATTCGCACTCGATTCGCAACCTGCATGGGCTCGCCCATTTTTTTCAATACTTGTTCAGTATGCAGGTCAGGGGACTCTGTAAGTTGGGATCGAACCTGTTGATTCAAATCTAAAATAAGCTGGGCGCGATCGGTGGCTTGCAATTCCATTAAAAAGAGTTCGACTCGGTCTAGCCAAGATTCGATTTTGTCGATTTCGAGAGGTTCGAGAATTTTCATAGACCAGAATATAGTCACTTTTGATTGTAACCTGCAAAGGCTTTGTCATTAAATCTCCTTCATTTTATCTCACGACTAGTTACGAAAGAGATCTACCAAAAGACCTTGTTGCGTGGCATGAATGGCGGTAGGTTGGACGGTCCCTAAAGTTCTTATGAGGAATAGCATGAGCAAAGCTTTTAAAAATGAAGACAATGACGTCAACGCAAGCGATGAAGATGCTGCCGAGCTTGATTTAGCTCAAGAAAAAGCAGAAGAGGGTTTTCAGCCGGTAAAAAACTATATAACTCCCTTCGGTGCCCAGAAATTGAAAAATGAACTTGAGGCTCTATTGGTCAAAGAGCGTCCGAAACTGGTTGAGACGATTGCTTGGGCGGCAAGTAATGGCGATCGATCTGAAAATGCAGATTATATTTATGGTAAACGTCGCTTACGAGAAATCGACAAGCGCGTTCGCTTTCTACATAAACGTCTCGATATTGCTGAAATTGTAGACCCTGAAAAGCAAAGCTCTGACAAAGTTCTGTTTGGTGCAAGCGTTAGCGTCTGCGACGAAAATGATGAAATGCGCACCTATAAAATTGTCGGAATTGACGAGAGCGACGCTAAGAATTTTTGTGTGAGTTGGAGCTCACCGATAGGCAAGGCGCTGTTGCAATCAAAAGTAGGCGATGTGGCTTTAGTTAAAACCCCAAAGGGTGAGGACGAAATTGAAGTCTTAAAAATCGAATACAAAAAGATCTACTAGGCAAAGGGCCTACGAATGTTTCTTCTCGGCTTTGGCGGCCACCCCTTCGCTAGTTGTAGCTTGCGTATGATTGACTTCAACTGGGGGGATCTGCTGATTTGCCCCAGTGCTAGCCTGATTGATTTCATTTGTCGTTTCACTAAGGCCGTCTTTGAAGCCGCGAATTGCTTTGCCTATTGATTGGCCTAGACCCGGGAGCCGACTTGGTCCAAAAAAAACCAATAAAATGACTGCCAAAACCAAGAGATGCATAACACTAAACTCGCCCACAAAGCCTCCAGCTCGAATACGTTGGATCTAAGTCTAAGGTATTCGAAATATGTTGTCACCTAATTATCGGATGTCTCAATGCGAAACTTGAGTCTTCATATTTGCCCGGCATCTACTTTTGATATACTGTCCGGTTACAAAAAAAATGGCCGTTGAAAATGCCGCTTAGTTCTGGCGCACGCTGTCGACAGTTTGGTACTCAGATCTTTTCTATATACTTGAGTCAGCCGTGGCGGGGTTCAGTCAGCGAAGCGGCGATTGCAACAGAAATCTGATGAAATATTTGGGTTAACCCGGATATTTCATCAGTTTCGTCGTGAAATCGTTGATTCGCAGACTGGCCTGGCGCTTGAGAGACCTTTGAGTGAGGCAACCTCAAAGCAGGTTGTCGCAATGAAAAGGTCTCGAAAACGCCAGGAGCGGAGCGCCCAGACTAGCGAAGCGGCGATTGCAACAG
>JAYVXS010000053.1:0-22708 GCA_043784965.1 Bdellovibrionales bacterium | reverse complement strand
GCGCCTATAAAGCTGTCGACAGCCTAAGTAAATTTGACTTAAACGAGACTGCCCTTATGGCAAGGCAGATTTTGAGCTTACCAATTGGTCCACACCTTGAAATAGATGATATTCGCCTCGTCTGTCAGGCAATCCGCGAGTTTTTCAAATAGATTTTTTTGTTAATTGAGATTTTCTATGCACATTTTTGCCTATAATTTGTTGATATAACAGGCTCGGCAAAAGAAAAAAGCTCAACCAGATTCCTTCAGTATATCTATATTCGAAATGTATAATAAAGGCTGCACAACTTATAAATAAAAAATAGAGATATATAAATTCAGGAATAGGAGATTTTTTCTTCCAAGATAGAAGTAAATAGGCAATAAAAAACGTGTAAAAGCCAGTGTTCCAGACAACAAGCGAAGTTAATTCTAGATTTGGATATTCCCTGGTACCCAAAAATAATACCGGTAAACGTTTCAATTTATATAAAACAAAATCAATCGGACGATTCAATATGGCTTTAGCAAATTTCTTAATCGAAAAGAGACTGTCAGTATTGCCAGTTTGATAATACTTTTCTACGGCTTCTGCCGCTTGAGGATCCAAATATTCACCCACACCAATTCCACTCGTAAAATACCAGTCGACTGCATCATGCTTGGACCAGATGCCATATCGCCAGATGTTGCCTACACTGCTTGAGGATACGTAGAATTGTCCTAATCGATCCTGATTCCAAATTTTAACTGGGAGAATTGTTAACTGAGCAAATGCGACAACCAAAACTCCAGATAAAAAAGCCTTTTTGAAAGAGTATCGCTTTAAAACGGCACTAATAATCAAAAATACAAAAATAAAATTGGCAAAAGGCAAATGTGATTCGCGTATAAGGCTGAGAAATCCAATGCTTAATCCCAAAAGTCCAAACCAAAAATAAACGAGTTTTTTATCGCCTGCGATTTTTATTTTCTCAAAAGCCATCACTAAACAAAAAATCATTAATGCTAATGGTGCTATACAAGCAAGCTCAGAAGACGCAAGGCCTGCGCCTTTAAGAAAAGCAAAAAGTGGAGGACAAAAGGCAATGCACACAGCGGCAATCAATCTTGGCACAAGATCAGAATGCAGTTTGTATGCGATAAATAAAAATATGCCAGCAGCAATAAAGTAAGAGAGCCAAAACAGTACAAAAAGCGACTTTACAGTTTCACCTCTCGTAAGCGCGAGCCATGAACCAAAGTATTCTGGAGTGCCTGGGCCCCAAAAATAAAAGGGAATATAATGAGGTGGCTTACATTCTTTACAATAATCAACAACACCCAAGCCTTTAGAAAAATTAATGGCAACCCTCAAATAAATAGAAGAATCTGCTTGCCCAAGTCGCTCAGAGAAATTCTCGAGGGATGTGCTTAGATCGACACCGGCAATAACTTCTCGTTGATGATAAAATACTAAAATTTCTGTTGCGAAAATGAGACCAAAAAGAATAAGTGGCAGAAAGCTTTTAATTCGCATTAAAAGCCCACCTCTTTACCTTTAACGTCAAGATTTACAGCTGTCTCAATCACCCAAAGAGGCCGCTTCTTAGCTTCAATATATATTTTTGATATATACTCGCCCAAGACTCCAAAACCCAAACTCGAAAAGGCTAAATTAATTAACAACAATGCGTGTGTAGTCGTAAAACCAGGTATTGAGGTTCCAAAAAAATAATTTACAATTAGAAACACCGTTACGACCACCGAAGAGAACAGTACAATTATTCCTAACCAGGTGAAAATTTTGAGTGGTTTGTCTGAGAAATTAATGATCACATTAAACGCAAATTGAAACAAATAGAAGGGCGGTGCCTTTGATTGTCCCGCAATTCTAGGTCGTCTTTCATACAAAATTTTATCGGTTTTAAAGCCAACCCACTGTGAAAGTCCACGCATATAGCGATTTCTTTCGCGAAGGGTGTTTAATACATTTATTACCTTGCGATCATAGAGCCGAAAATCACCAGCAAAAGGTACCATTGGGGGATCTGATATTTTTTGAAGAAATAAATAGTAATATTTAACAAAAAATCTTTTCCATAGCTTTTCATGCTTTGAGCCACTGTAGACCCCGTAAACGATATCTGCTCCGGCCCGCCATTTATCGACCATTTCAGGAATGTGATCGGGCGGATCCTGTAAATCGCTAAACACAACAACCGCCGCGTCACCAGAGCAAAAACTAAGACCAACATCAATCGATGCTTCGGAACCAAAGTTTCTAGAGAATTTAATGTATTTCCAACGAGCATCTTTATTGCAGAAAGCCATAGCAATTCGCGCGGTTCCGTCAGAGCTGTCATTATCAATTACTAAAAATTCAAAATCAAAAGAAGGCAGCCTGCCGGCAACGAAATTGAGTTGCTCGAACGCTCTATCTAGATTTAATTCCTCATTTTTGGCCGGCACAATAATAGAAATTTTCAATTTCGAACCTGGTGCATCGATATGAAATAATTTTCTGCCATTTCATAAGGACTATTGATTATTTCCTCCCAAGAGGTCCGATCAATCGATTCCACTTTTCTTAAAGCCACGCGCTGAATTTCATCGTAACCTAAACGCTTATACAGTTTTATAGCTTTCTCATTATTGCTAAAAACTCTCAAAAAAGATTGAGATATTTGTAATTGCTCCCGTTGCCAAGCTAACAAACACCTTAATGCAGAATACATAATTCCTTTGTCAGAAGTGCTAATCTCTCCGCGTACTATATTGTCAGCCTCGACATGTCTGGCGTCTTCAGAAATTCGAAATAGCCCCACATGCCCAATTTTTTGATCCCTGCTATCGACGACCCAAAAGAGAATTCTTTCTGGATTATTGATAAGCGCTTTATCACACCAAATTTTTGTGCCATCGATTGTCACTTTAAACTGGGTCGGAAAGGCTTGAGAATTTTCCGCTCGCCATTTCGCTAACAAAGTGACATCTGTCAAAGAGCTCGCTTGAAGAATTTCCTTATTTATTCCGATGAGCGAACATAACCCACCACTTTGGGATCGAAAGCCCAATGTTAGTTCAACGGAGCTTTGTTTGATTTTTTCAAATTCCTTTAATATACTTTCTTTAGTTGCCATATCTACTTTGCATTGGAAATAATTTCTTTAATTGATCTTGCGACGTAGCGAACCTGATCTTCATTTAAGCACACCCCGCTGGGCAAATTAACTCCCCATTCACCAACCTGTTGCGCGATAGTATTTCTAGTAAGCTTCCACATAGGAAAGCTACTAATCGAAGGGAAAACCGGCCTAGTGTCTATCTTATATTCCTTTAAACTCTTGAAAAACTCATCTCTTGAGAGTCCGAGTTTCGAATCGATGAGCAGCGAGCTCATCCAATAAATACTTCTTGCCCAAGGCGCCTCTCTACAGAGTGTAATTCCATCGAAATTGCCCAGTTCACTTTCATACCATTTAAAAATTCTACGTTTCGCATGAATTTGTTCTTCAGCTCTTTCAACCTGAGCCAAACCAAGAGCCGCCTGAATATTGGACATCTTATATTTAAGGCCTACTTGATTAATCCAAAAGGTGCCTGGTGTACGACCGTGATCCCATACAACAGATGCTTTTTTGTAAAGTTCTGAATCATTGGTGATAAGCAGACCTCCTTCGCCTGAAACAAGAAGTTTAGCTCCTTGAAAGCTAAAAGTTGAAAAATGCCCAAAATTTCCGACTTTTCTCCCTCTACATTCAGCTCCAATCGCAGGTGCAGCATCTTCGATCACATATATTTTATGGCGGTTTGCAATTTCCATTATCTTATCCATATCCGCTGGATGACCATACAAATGAACCGGAATAATACATTTTGTTTTTGGCGTGATAAGTTTTTCAAGTTTAGTTGGATCCATGCACCAAGTATCTTTTTCAATCTCAGCAAAAACGGGAATCCCGCCAACGTATTCAACCGCACTTGCAGTTGCGACCCAAGTCATTTCAGGAACAATCACCTCATCTCCCGGCCCAATATCAAGAGTCTTCAGTGCAATATGCAAAGCACCAGTGCAGCTCGACGTGGCCAAAGCATGCTTCACTCCAATATAATCTGCAAATTTCGATTCAAATTTCTTTAAATATTTGGCCCATTCATCGTTCCATCCATATTTAGCGGCATCTAATGCATAACTCGCTTCTTGAGAAGAAATAGACGGCCCAGCCGTCAAAATCTCCTTTTTTCCTAAATTTTGAGTGCCATTACGAAAACAGAAATAACCATCAAGCCTTTCAAAACCAGCCTTCCCTAAAAGCCCTAAGTAGTCCTCCTGTGAGGTAAATTGATCGACTACGAACGAACTATTGAGCCAGGAGGCAAGCTCTTTTAAGCCATCAGTAAAATCGAACTCGTTGAGCGATTTTATTACAGAGAGATGGGAAAGACGAATTTCACATTTTTCGACGTTCCCCATAGATAACACCATCACGGCCTGCTTGTTTCCAAATCTATCGACATAGAAAATACCAACCTGATGAAGTCCAAGATCGATCACCTGAGAGCGAAAATCCTTATACGTAAAGGTTCCGGCCCTAGTATCGATATTTTTGAAAAAACTTTGTAACTCCACATCGAAAGATGGATTTTCTAAATGAAAGCCAGCAATCGGCATCCAAAATCCCTTTTTTCCTTTTTCAATTGAAATCGCTTTGGCCCAAAGCTGGTCGACCGTTTCAACCTCTTTCAAAAAGCTAAAATTCTTTTGAATGGTATCTCTAAAGCACTCTAAGCGAGATGCAGCCATATAGACTCCTTATTAAGGACCCAGTTACAACGAGGCATCCTAGGGAATAAGAGCAAAAAACCTTGCTTTAGTCAATTGACTATTGATTTAAAGTTTTGACAAATTGTCGCAAAAAAAATAGCTTTCACAACAACTGAAACATCTAATAAACAGTAAAGGGCCCCCTCTGAATGAGATCTAACTATTGAAAACAAGTTTTAATATATTCCTCGTTCTTTTTGGAGTTTTTATTTTCTCGGCCCTCGCTTGGTACCCATATATTCCACGAGAGGGCGATGCCTTCGGCTGCTGGTATAATTACGTCCAAAACATGCGCGAAGGCGGTCTTTCACAGGCACTCCTCCTGGCTGATGCCACTGGTAGATATCCTGGATATGCCACCTTTATTTTAATAACTCAGCGCCTTTTCTCCTCTGATTTTTTAGACAGCCTAATGTACCTTAGGTTCTTTTTCATAAATGCGACCCTTTTTTCGATGATTTTGTTTTTTAGACAAATGAAAGTAGGCCTAACAAATTCAATTTTGTTCTCACTCGCGATATTTCTCGTACCTACAGCTTCGCAAAGTATCAATTTAAATACGCAGGACAGTGCAAAGTGTTTTGCCCTGATTTTAGGTATCGTCGCAACTCTTAATCTGCTTGAGAAAGTTCGAAATAATGAATCGAAAAAGGCACCTTTCCTTCTGCTGATTTTTTCGTCGATTATATTAGGTTCGACAAGAGCACCTGAGATTTTGCCATTTTACGCTTTTGTGGGCACTTTTATCTTTTTGACAACTGAGTTCACATCCGCCCAAAAATGGAAACATTTTTGCTTTATCGCAGCACCGTCTTTTATTTTTTTGGTCGCTTTACATGTCTATGGTCGCATCATAGTAAAAACTTGGGCTGTGTCCAGTCATGGACGGCCCCCAGATATTTGGTTAAATCTAGCTCGAAGACATGTTCAGAGCGTAGAACATGTTTATCAAAAATTATTTCAATTTCTCTACCTCTGCTTAGCAAATTTTCTCAACAAAACTAGCTATTTTTTTGATGATTACCTCTTTAAAAGAGGCAGCTTCTCAATGTTAGATGTAAGTAGCTTCTTCCCAGGATTACAGAGAGTCTCAGACTATAGAACATATATCTTGTATCCCTTGAGCATTTGCGTTTGTCTTTTTCTATTAACTTCCTTATTCATTTGGCGTAGTGATAAGTTTTTAAGATCAACAATAGCTGGAGTTTTTGCTTCGGCAGGTTTTTATATCTATGGCCTCAATCACTACGAAACAAGATATTGGCTCATAGTTTTTATACTATTGGCAATTATTGTTTTTCACTTAGTTTCAAAACTCAGATACAGATATTTTGCTCAGATCGCAACAATTTCCCTTATCGTTTTTGAGTCATATCTCGCGTACGAATCTTTCTACGATCTAACTTCGTGGGATAAATCGACAATGGCCCAAGCTTCACTTTGGAAAAAGGATATGCAAGCAAATTGCGAAGGATCAGTAATTTCTAAAATCATATTACCTGTCGAATATTTTGACTGGTCGTCTTACCGATATTTTGCCAGCCCTATCTGTCCAAGAATTACAGTTGAGCGAATGAATAAGCCCCAAGAGTCAACCTTAGACCCAAACATACTTCTATTAGACAGCAAATACTTTCACGAGGTTGAATTGCGGGCTGCCGCCTCCCCCTTATAATAATCCAATGTTCTTTTAATCGCCTTATCAAGCGCAAAGGGCGCCAAACCCGAATTTATTGAATAGAATTTTTCAATGCAGGGTACATACCTCGATATAGAAAACGCAGGCTCAGGCAATTTCAACTTATTCACCTTCACAGAGCTTTTCGAAACTTCGATACATTTATATGCGAGATCGATGAGATTAATTTCTTGGTCGGAACCGACATTATAGACTTCACCCTTCAGTCCGTAAAATAAAATTTTCCACAACCAAATCATCATATCTGAAGCATACATATAAGAGCGAAATGCCGTCCCATCCTCTCTAATTAGAATGTCTCTGTCATTGAGTATATCATTGATGAAATTTCCGATTGCAAACCGAGCGTTGAGTGTAAGGTGGGGACCGATCATTGCGAAACAACGGGCCCTTTTCACCTCGAAATCGTATTCTCGCCCTCCTTGACAACTAAGCCACTCTGCAATGCGCTTACTTTCGCCATATGCCGATGACGACAGGCCAATGTCTGGTGCCCCCAAGTGCGTCTCTTTCATTCTTACAATGTCCGCCGGCTGAGGCCCGTAAACAGCGCCACTGCTAATATGTAAATACTTCTTTATTTTTTTCTGTCGACAGAATTCGATTACACGTTTTGTCCCGAGGTAATTAACTTCCATTACTTCTCCGACGTTTTCTCCGACCCTGACGACATCAGTGGCCCCATGAATAACATAATCAAAACTCTCTTTTGGAAACTCAAAATCCCTAACGTCACCCTTAGTAAAGTGCAAATGTGGGTTGGACCTCAAAGATGGATTTTTCGCTAGAAAAAGCTCGGGATTCCGAGAGATTAAAAACATTTTTGCATTAAGTTTTGGTGCAAATTTTAAAAAACTATAGACGAGCCAAGTACCCACAAAACCAGTCCCGCCGGTAAGGAAAATATTTTTATCCTTTAACTCAAAAAAGTCTTTGATTAAAGTCGCGGAAATATTGTCAAGGTCCTCTTCAAAAATATTCATATACTTTTCGCCTCTAAAAATTCACCTATTTGTCTAAGCGAAATTTTAGCAATATTTTTGTCATCTTCAACAAAAGATTTGTTCCATTCAGTAATTTTCTCTAATGTTCTAGCGAGGTCCCAACGCGGCTGCCAACCCAAGCGCTTTTCTGCCTTAGTACAAACCAGCTTTAAGTATCCAGCTTCGTGATAATTTTGCTGATCGCCTTCCAGTTCATAACCAGGAGCTTTCGGATTAAGGCGCAAAATTTCTTTGACAATCCACTCAACTTCTTTCACGTCGATTTCTTTAGGGCCAAAATTAAAAGCTTCACCAAACTCAGGTCCTTTTTTGTAAACTGCCTCGCAAAGATACAGGTAACCACCGAGCGGCTCAAGCACATGCTGCCACGGGCGCGTCGACTTAGGATTTCGAATCTTAACCTTTTCGCCTTTTTGAACGGAACGATAAATATCAGGAATCAATCGATCCTCAGCCCAATCTCCACCGCCAATTACATTGCCAGCTCTAGCAGATGCAACGCCAACCCCATGCTTTTCATATTGATCTGGATTAAAAAAGGAATTGCGATAAGAGGCTGTGACCAACTCTGCACAGGCTTTAGAATTACTATAAGGGTCGTAACCTCCAAGAGTTTCGACTTCTGTATAACCCGATTCGCGCTCCTTATTTTCATAGCATTTATCACTTGTCACATTCAAAAAGGCTTTTAAGTGCTTAAGCGAACGCGCTGCTTCGAGAGCATGTATGGTCCCCATAATATTAGTCGAAAAGGTTTCAACCGGATTTAAATATGAATACCGAACTAAAGGTTGCGCTGCCATATGAATGATTATTTCGGGATTAGCCTCAAGCATTTCAGTCTTAAGTTTTGCAAGATCTCGAATGTCACCAATGACAGATTTCATTCCTTTTGCCACTTGAGCCATTTCAAAAAGTGAAGGCTGAGTAGGTGGCTGAAGTGCGTAGCCGGTGAGATTCACACCCCACATTTTTAACCAAAGCGACAGCCAGCTACCTTTAAAGCCAGTGTGACCGGTCAAGAAAACTCTTTTCCCACGCCAAAAGCTCGGCGAAAAGCTTACCAGGTTTTCCACGGCGCCTTTCCCGTTTGCCATAACTCCTCAAGCTGAGTTTTGTCGCGCAGAGTATCCATTGGTTGCCAAAAACCTTCATGCATAAAGGATGAAAGATTGCCACTTTCGGCCAAATTTTCGAGAGGCTCACGCTCCCAAATGGTCGAATCATCTCGAATAAGATCTATTACCTTTCTAGAAAGAACAAAGAATCCACCATTAATCCATGTGCCATCACCAATAGGTTTTTCTTTAAAACTTTTTATCTTTGGACCGATAAAATCGAGAGCCCCGAAACGGCCGGGGGATTGGGTTGCCGTCAAAGTTGCCAAAGTCTTTTGTTTCTCGTGAAATCGAATGAGTTCAGTAATATTAATATCACTCACGCCATCGCCATAGGTCATACAAAAAGTATCTTCATTTATATATTTTTGTATTCGCTTTACGCGACCACCCGTCATTGTATTTTCCCCTGTATCAACAAGTGTCACTCTCCAATTTTCAGAATCGTTTTGGTGCACCTTCATGTCATTCTGGCTAATATCAAAAGTCACATCCGAATTATGTAGAAAATAATTCGCGAAATACTCTTTGATCATATAACCTTTGTACCCGCAACAAATCACAAAGTCATTGATACCATAATGCGAATACATTTTCATAATATGCCATAAAATAGGTTTGCCACCGATTTCAATCATGGGTTTCGGCTTAAGATGACTTTCTTCGCTGATTCGACTTCCCATACCGCCAGCAAGTAATACTGCTTTCATAAAGCTCTCCTAAATCTAAAAATTAATTCGTTCTTTTTCAACAACGAGGGGGCGATCCTTGACCTGAGTAAACACAACGCCTATATACTCACCAATAATTCCCAAAAAAAATAATTGGATCGATGAGATTAAAAATAAACCAATTACTAGTGGCGCCATTCCTAACTGAAAGCTATTCCAGAAGATCATTTTGTAAATTAAATAACCAATGGCAATAAGGAGACTCAAAAAGCCAGTCGTCACGCCAATAAAAGTGGCAATCCTGAGAGGAACTTTTGAATAACTGACAAGTCCCAACATGCCAATGTCGTAGAGTGATAAAAAGTTATTCTTGGTAAGACCTTTTTTTCTTATCGGTTGCAAAAACTCGACTGAGGCTCGTTGGAAGCCAATTTCTGCAATAAGACCGCGAAAAAATGGATAGGGTTCCTTAAGTTTGCGTAGTTCAGAAATGACTTGTCGATCATAAAGGCCAAAACCTGTGTAATTACGGATTTGACGAAAATCCGAAACTTTATCAAGGATAAGATAATAAAATTTTCGACAGCGAAACATCAATCCGTTTTCTTCACTTTTGTTTTTCACAGCAACAACGATTTTAAAACCTTGCTCCCACAGAGCCACAAATCTAGGCAAAAGCGTCGGCGGATCCTGAAGATCAGAGGCCATTAACATCACGGCATCACCGGTTGCCTGTAATAGTCCATAGTAGGGCGATCGGATGTGTCCAAAGTTGCGAGAATTGAGAATCACCTTGAGATTCGGATCAGCCTCAGCCATCTTTCTAAGCTTCTGAGGCGTCTCATCAGTTGAGCAATTATCAATAAACAGGAGTTCGTATTTGAAGCGCTTAAGCTTAGCAAACTCGTCAACAAGTAGTCGGTACATTTCACCGACATTTTCTTGCTCGTTATAGCAGGGCAAAACTATGCTGATTGTTTTCAATACATCCCCATTTTTATACCTTTACCGACATATGTTTATATATTATCAATAAGGCCTCTAAAACAAGTAATTAAGGATCCGAAAATGATTGAGGGCTCAAATTTTAGTCAAGATCGCCATGAGTTGTTAGCATTGGCGCAGGAATATTTCAAAAAGACGAACCCCCCGAAGAAGTTCGTGGCAGGCGAAACCTATATTCCTGTGACAGCAAAGCAGGTTGACTGCCAAGATTTAACCTATCTCATTGATGCTTCCCTCGATATGTGGCTCACCGCTGGACGCTACGCAAAAGACTTCGAGGCAGAATATTCTAAATACTTCGGCCGAACCGGCAAATCCTTATTGGTGAACAGTGGTTCGAGCGCCAATTTGGTTGCGATCAGCAGTCTCGGATCAAAAGAGCTCGAAAAGTTTAGTCTTAGGCCCTTAGAGCGCGGCGATGAGGTCATTTCGGTCGCGGCCGGATTCCCAACCACGGTGAATCCCATCATTCAAAATGGCTGGACACCAGTCTTTGTCGATGTTGAATTTAAAACTCTCAATGCGACTCTTAATTTGATTCAGGCGGCACGCGGACCTAAAACTCGAGCCGTAGTCTTAGCTCATACTCTTGGCAACCCATATCGTGCTGATTTAATCGCAGATTGGTGCAAAAAAGAAAATCTTTATTTGATTGAGGATTGCTGCGATGCGCTTGGCGCCTCGCTTGGTGGTCGGCCCGTAGGTTCATTCGGCGAATTCGCGACGAGCAGTTTTTATCCGGCTCACCATATCACCATGGGGGAAGGCGGAGCCGTCGTTCCAAAAGATGGCCGTTGGAAGAAAATAGCAGAGAGTATTCGCGATTGGGGTAGAGACTGTTGGTGTGAGCCCGGCAAAGACAATACTTGCGGCAAGCGTTTCGGCTGGACTTTTGGTGATTTGCCAGAAGGTTATGATCATAAGTATATTTATTCGCATATCGGTTACAATTTAAAAGTCACAGATATGCAGGCTGCCCTCGGAATCTCTCAACTCACCAAACTCGACAGCTTTATAAGCGCCCGTCGCTCAAATTGGTCCTATCTGCGCAAAGGTATACAGTCTTCCTCGATTCTGTCGGAAAATTTATTCCCGGTTGAAGCGACAGAAACTTCAAATCCAAGCTGGTTTGGTTTTCCGATGTATTGCCGAGACGGCATCAATCGCGATCATCTAGTTAAAAATCTTGAAGAGAAAAAAGTTGGCACAAGGCTTCTCTTTGCTGGCAATATGCTAAAGCAACCTGCCTATAAAAATGTGGCGTACCGAGTTTCTGGATGTCTCGACAATACAGATAAAGTGATGCGACAGCTTTTCTGGATAGGCGTTCATCCGAATCTCACTCAAGAGCAAATGAATTATATGCTTGAACAACTTGAAGTTCTATTAAGGAAAAATTGATGTCAGATTTAGAGCCTAGAAAACTGAGACAAGAAATTTTACGGATGGCGAAGGCTGGTGGCTCTGTTCACGTTGGCTGTGCTTTCTCAATGGTTGAAATCGTTTCTTGCCTCTGCAACGACTTTCTAAATATCAACGAGATCATCGATAAGAAAGAAAGTTCGAGTTGGCTTTTACTTTCAAAAGGTCATGGCGTGATGGCCATTTATGCAGCTTTTTATAAAATGAGTTTGTTAAAAGATTTTCATCTTGATCAATATTTTTCTGACGGATCGCTCCTGCACGGTTTGTCTGAAGCAAAAGTCCCTGGTTTTGAAATATCGTCTGGCTCTCTTGGGCATGGACTCCCGATCGCGGTCGGTGTTGCCTTCGGTAAAAAAATTGCTGGCCAAAAAGGTCAGGTCTATTGTATTGTCGGTGATGGTGAAATGAACGAAGGCCCCATGTGGGAGGCCCTTTTATTTGCAGGCCATCACCAACTCTCAAATCTCACCGTGATCGTCGATGCCAACGGCTATCAAGCCATGGGCACGATCGACGAAGTTTTAAAAATGGAACCATTCACCGACAAATTTACTTCATTTGGTTTTCAAGCAGTCTCTTGTGACGGCCATAATCTGACAGAACTAAAAAAGTCATTTGAAATGAAGTCTGAACTGCCTAAAGCAATCGTTGCTCGCACTGTAAAAGGAAAAGGCGTTTCGTTTATGGAGCACAATAATATTTGGCATTACAGTCGACTAAATGACGAAACTTATCAGCTCGCATTAGCAGAACTGGGGTTCACATGAGAGCAATGCTTTCAAACCTCATTGTCGAAGCCGCACTCAAAGATCCAAATATCATTGTACTTTCGGGTGACCACGGCTACGCGCTTTTTGATGAGATTCGCAAACAAGCTCCAAAACAGTTCGTCAACGCCGGCATCATGGAGCAAGGAATGATCGGCATCGCCGCAGGCTTAGCGAAAATCGGGCGGCGTCCAATCGTTTATGGCCTTTCAGCATTTATTCCCGTCAGAGTGCTCGAGCAAATCAAACTCGATATTTGTTATTCTGGATTGCCCGTCTTATTTTTGGGGGACGGCGCAGGCTTGGTATATTCAACTCTAGGCGCGTCTCATCAGTGCGGAGAGGACATCGCCTGCTTGAGACCCATTCCTAAAATTAATATTTTCTCTCCAGCGGATGCAAATGAACTTAAGACTTGTATGAGTGACGCCCTTTCTTATAAAGGCCCTAGCTACCTTCGAATCGGCAAAAGTGATCGGCCTATGATCACTCCAATTGATCAAAAATCAACTGAGCCCTATTTCACTAGACATGCGCCCCAACCAAAGAAAAAAATCTTTGTCGCGACTGGCAGTATGCTAAGCATAGCTCACACATTGGCCGAAAAAACTGGGCACGCCTGCTTGTCTATTCCAAAAATCAAACCCCTGCCCGCTGTAGCCTTAAAAATTATCTCTGAATACGACCTCGTCGATATTTTCGAGGAACATTCTCGCTACGGCGGGCTCACTTCGACATTGGTCGATGCATTTGTAGAAATGAAAATGAAGCCGCCAATCTTTGAAGTTTTCTCTTTGAAATCAAAGTTTTCAGAAACCTGCGGTAGCTACCAACACGCACTTTCTGAACACGGCATTTCAGATCAACAGCTCATGGCGCATTACAATGTAGATTTCACATGAATTCACTCATTTCCAGCAACGCACAAATCGGAAAAAATGTTCAAATTGGTCATGGCACGATTATCAAAGATAATGTAGTGATTGGCAACAACACGGTCATTGGGCCCTATTGTATCTTGGGCGAAACCACGAATGTGCAAATCAATGATCCCCTGATCATTGGTTCAGATTCAAATATTCGGTCACATTCGGTTTTTTATGTCGGAAGCCAGTTTGGCCAAGGGCTGCAAACCGGGCATTCGGTAAATGTACGAGATCATGTCGTTGCGGGAGAGTCTTTACAAATTGGATCCTTTTCAGACTTTCAAGGCGATCTGAAAATTGGAAATTTTGTTCGCACTCAAACAAATGTATTTCTTGGGCGAAAAACAATACTGGAGGATTATGTCTGGGCATTGCCTTACGCTGTCTTTACCAATGATCCACATCCGCCAAGTGATGTGCTTATTGGCGCAAGAGCTTGCAGATATTCGGTTGTTTCTGCTGGCGCCATTATTATGCCTGGCATAGTGCTTGGCGAACATTGCGTTATAGGCGCTGGCAGTGTCGTTACCAAAGATATACCTGAGGGCATGCTCGCGGTGGGCCAGCCGGCCAAAGTTGTTGGGCCTGCAAACCAAGTCGGCCATCGCACCTTAAATAGAAAGGCTTACCCTTGGCCCGAACATTTCAAGCGTGGGTATCCTAGTGATTTCTACGTCCCAAATAAATAATGAAATGAACCCCGTCAATGTCAGATCTATTACCAGATTAAATTCTCCTTTGGGGCAAAACGAATGGCTCAATTGTAATCTAAAGAAGCCAATGGTGGATGGAGATTGACAGCCAATTATTGCAAACGATAGAACGATTCTTTACCGATCAATGATCATTCTGGATTTGCAGTTTGGGCACGATGATTCAGTGTCTATTCTATGAGTTTTTATTGCGAACAGATATGTATGTCCTATATCTAGGTGACTGCCGTCTTTCAAAAAAAGGGTCTTCATGAATCCAATTCGAGAATTAGCAACAAAATTACCTGTGTTACGAGATTTGGTTGGTGAACTTAGCGCCTTACGATTACAAAATGTATATCTCAAAGATCAGCTGACAGATCTGCAAAATAGACTCAGCGAATATGTTGCAGTAAGCAACGTTTCTCGACCGAGAATCTTAACTCCCTCTTCTGAAGATGTTATCCTTGGACATTTTGATCTTGAGCTAATTCCATATTTTAAACATAAAGATCCGCACCAACAGGGATTCGAGCGAGAAAAGCCTGTCTGGGGCGGATCCACGCTTTAAAGGTACCCATGGAGGTCAATTGAAAATCGTGATCGAATCTTCTGAATTTTTTGAAAAGACGTTGAATGACTATCTCAACGACAAGACTTTTTTGAATAACGAGCTCTTTAGAATTCCATCGATTCGAGATGCTCTAACGCTGGATCGATATAAAAATTTATTTAACTCACAAATTACTAAGTCTAGTAGCGATCTCTCATCCAAAGTTACGATTGAGCACAATACCGATTTTGATCGTATGTTTTTCGCAGAACTCTCCAAGCGACCAGATTTGATATCAAATGTTCTAACATCATTAAATAGAGTTCGTCAAAATGCCTCGCGAATGCGGGTCCTTTCAATTGGTGCACGGACCGAGGCAGAACTATTTTCCTTCATCAATGCAGGCTTTAAGATCAGCAATATCGAATGTATCGACTTATTTTCATATACTCCATATATAAAGGTTGGAGACGTCAATAGTTTAAACTACCCGGACGCCTCATTTGATGTCGTTGTATGCGGCTGGGTTCTTGAGTTTTGCAATGATATCCAAAAAGCTTGTGCCGAAATTAAGCGAGTTGCGAAAAGGGGAAGCTATATCTGTATAGGTGGCATGCACCACCCGATTTCGACAGATATGACCGAGTATAATACAAGAAAACACCATGAAGACCGAATTTGGTATTGTAGTATCGATAATATAAAAAGTTATTTCGATGTAAAAGATAGTGATTTTGTATTTAAATCCGACATTGAAATTGAAGATATCGACAAGCGCGGTGAAGTTGTCGCGATATTCAAAAATGGAGTGACCTGTGTTTGAGATCCACAAACGTCACACACCAATGTTCGTTACTTCTGAAATTAAACAAATTGCTAAGCTCATAACTGAGGCTTTTGAATTCGATGCTTTATCCCTTGGGCAAATTGGAATTGAGATGGTTCCGATTTTTCAGACTGTTCGCATTAATGAGAATAATCAATTTATTGTCAGAAGTAAACTGGGCTCAAAAGGTGTCATGCAATTAATTGAGAACGACCCGTATTTAGAAAAAATACGAGCATCTCTGGCAGATCCGGCAACCTTGTTAATAGGTTTCGTAAAGAAATTGGTGGATCAGCTAGGTGTCGACTCGTACCTTTACATTGGCGAACAGAAATCAAAACATGAGCTTGAAAATACTTCGCTTCAAAAAGTTGAAAGCTTATTAGATAAGGCAACAAAATATTCTAAAAAACCCCTAGTCATTTTTAGTTCTTCAAATGATTTTCAATGTAAATTCGAAGAGCAAAAGTGGTACGATTTGGACCATCCCACGATTTGGCTGAAAAATAGCTTGGGAACAAATATGGCCGATACCGAAGCGTTTTTTTCGGTGAGTCCGACGTTAAAATTAGAATTCGAACTCAACCGTTATCAAACTTTAGAAAGTTTTGGAGCCTTTGCTTTGGGTATGGTTAGGTTCTAACTTCGGGCACGGCAAATAACACCGTTTCGCCGAGAAAAATTGTATTATGCTCGATATAGAACTGATAACCGAGCTGCAAATCATCCAAGTACTTTGGAATTATTAAATAGTCGTCAGGTTTATGATAAACACAGATAGCCAATTTCGGCTTAAATTTTTTGATCGTGCGCTCCGCTCCCTTAAGAGCATCTAATTCAGAACCTTCGATATCCATTTTGATAAAATTGACCCTTTCAAGTACCTTATCTGACACCAATTGATCAATGGTAAGAATCTTACATTCGACATAGCGATCATCTAACTTTGTGTTTGAAACGCGGCTGCCCGGTCCATTTTCTAAAAAGAACATCGGACCGCCCGACTGCACGCCAACTGGATTTTCAACCACGCTAATGAGCGGCGCTAAATGCGGATTGAGCTCCATATTCTTACGCATAACTCTCATATTGCTCGGAACAAATTCAAACGTAAAGACATGCCCTTTCGAACCAACATCGCAGGCAAATTGCAGAGCTGTGTCGCCCCAGCAGCCTCCGGCATCAATCACCACGTCCCCTAGCTCTGCTCTGCAAACAACACCATTGCGCTTTAACACATATTGCTTTTGCCCGAAATTAATGGCCACAGCCTGCGCATACGTATAAAGCCGCATATCATATCCCATAGATTTGAGATCAAAACAATGCAAAGGCCATGACAGAAAAGGAATCCGCACTTCAGGCAAACCAGTATTCAATTTGACGGCCTGTTCGATCCCCGCCCAATAGGCGAGGTTGTTCCGTTGTAATTTTACTTTTCTGAATCCCAACACTCGATAAGCGAGGAGACTGATGAGAAGCTCGCGTGAGCTGTGATCCGCCAATTTTTGATAAAGAAATTCAAATCTTTTGTATTGAGCGAGTGTATTGCGAAAATGTAATGCTGGCAAAAACCGATAGGTGATGTCACCTTTTAAGAAGGCCAAAAACTTGACAAGTTTACCCTTCAGGTTTGAGCCAAACGAACCGCCCTGAAGAATGTGTCTCGCTTCAAGAGTTAAAGTCCGAAGAATTCCCTTAATGCCAGCTTGGTGTTCAGAAACAAGCGGGCCACGAAAAAAGTAATCGTAATTATCCTTGTGAAAATTAAAGCGATTGGCCGTTAGTTCACCTAACAAACGATGCTCAAAATTCAATAGTGGTGATTTCGAACTTTTCATTTCGGCGCTTTCCGTATTTTTCCTAATAGGAACCTGAACCCGCAAGTATAGCATACATATCCGGATCAACCACAAAATCCTTAGGGAGACTGTGTTTTCTAACAATCTCTGCGTTTAGACTTTTAGCAATATCCTCAAGCTCAGCCTTTTTGGCGGCGATGGCGCTGTCCTGCTCTGAATGAAGCAGACCATGCTCAATGAGATTCGAAATACGGCTTTCTGAATAATAGCGCGTAGCCACAGCCATAGGAGCGTATGAGTGCAACTTGCGATCGGGAGACCAATTTGTGAATTTTTCCGAAACGCCACCCTTTTCGTACCAATGGCAAACTTCGGTAGCAACAACTGGCGCAATGGTTAAACCAATTCGATACATTCCGGTGGCGACAAACACCTCGGGAAAGTCTTTGCTGGTACCAACGATGGGAAAGCCGTCCATAGACTTTGGACGCGAACCAAGAAGAAGTTCCGCTTTTGCATTATAGATTACTTGTTTCCCAAACAATTCCTTTTCACATATATCAATTAGATATCGAATGGTTTCAACTCGATGCGCAGGCATTTGATCAGTGAGATAGTTGCCAGCACCTAAATAAAATTTAGCAGAATTTCTTGGAACAATATGCATGCCGCATTGTGCGCCACCGCGGTTTGGCGTTCGAACGACCAAATTTAAATCCGTATAGCTTGCGGGGGCAGAGTCGAGAACCATCGACGTACCTACCGCATGATAGAGTGGCACCATCGGAAACTCACTAGGAAGTAACTTAGCTGACTCGCTACCCGCGGCGACCACGACTCGCCCCGTTTCAATGCTTTCATTTTTGTTTAAATCAATTTTTATTCCACCGGCTATTCGGCTCATCCCCTTAACTTTGGAATCGATGAACAACACTCCCATTTTCTTAAGTAGCAACTGAGCTCGAAGAAAAAAACGTTCAGGATCAATAGCAAATTCACCGACGAACTTTTTTGCCACAACATCTGAACATTTAAGGCTGCCACAGAAGATATCTTCTAATTCACTCTGGGCAACATCATCTAAGCACCCATGATCACTTGCTACAGCACATGCCGCCTCAAAGTTTACTTTTTCAAAGGGCGTGCCTTGGAGACGGCGATACATGATCGTTGATTCGGCAGTAACAATATCTTTTAAATCAAAATCTGATATAAGCTCATGCCATTTAGCGCGAGCCTCGAGCCCAACAGCAAAAATCTCTCGATCTCGCGGTGAATCTCGAAAAGTCTCTTCTACTTCGCAGTACACGGCCTGCATGGCCCCGGCAGCATGCGATGCTGAATATGGCTTTTCAAACGGACCAATAATCGAAACGCGAAGCTGAGGGTACCTTTTCATTATTTTGAGAGCCGAGACCACCGAGATAATACCATTACCCACAAAAGCCAAATCAAAATTAGGCATTTACGTTTCTCCTAAATACATAAAGATAAAAAGCCACATCTTTACCTGTATAAGATAATTTTCGATCGCCGTAGATTTCAACCGGATGAAGATCATGGTCCGAAAAGTTTGATTTCAATTGACTATCCAAAATCGGAAACATCTTTAAATCAAAGGTTCTGCCATCCGAAAAAGTATAAGAAAAAATAGTTTCATCAGCAGCTATTTTACTGAATGTGATTTTTACAGTTTCTCCAAAATATTGACCTTTAGAATCTAAATTATATTCACTTTTTAAAATAGCCTCATAGTTTCTTCTATCGACAATAACAATTCCATTTTCGGAAAGCATTTCGCTCCAGTTACTTATCGATTGCTGTCGTTTAGCCGCATCCATTTCACATGCCAAAGAGTTACCAAGACATATGATGCAGTCAAACTTTTCAGAGACGCGCTTACTTAAATCAACCCAGTCTGCACAAATTTCATCAAGTTTTACATCGTGCTTAGCTGCATTTTTTTTTGCCACGTCAATCATGGCTGGCGATATATCGACTGATTTTACCTGCAGGCCAGCGATGAGAAGTTTTATCGAATGAAATCCCGTTCCCAAAGCGACGTCTAGCACATTGTGACATTCAAATTTTCGAATTAAGCTCAGCAAAAAAGATGTATCGGCAGCTGAACGCTTTTCCCAACCAACAAGCTCATCCCAGTGCAATGCGAAGTCGCTATTAAATTGGTCCATTGATGTGAAATCCTCTCTCTCGTCAGTCAGCGAAGCTAAACACTAATAGCTGATAATCTCTCTCCCCGCAAGACGTTATAACTGAAAAACTTTTGTTGACATCCAATCGTGCCGCAGGTCAAACCATACAATGCCGACTTACGTGACCAGGCCATTTTTACCGCCGCTGGAGGAGTTTCTTCCCTACCTTGAAAAGATTTGGGAACATCGAATTTTGTCAAATGGCGGCCCATTTCACAGTCAACTTGAAAGCGAACTTTGCGCGACCCTTACGGTCAAGCACATCTCATTATTTGGAAATGGCACACTCGCACTTCTAGTGGCGTTTCGCGCATTAGAGCTTCAAGATGCTGAAATAATTACGACCCCCTATTCGTTTGTGGCGACTTCGAGCACTCTCCTTTGGAGCGGAAATACCCCCGTTTTCGTCGATATAGAGCCCGACTCTACAAATATTGATCCATTAAAAATTGAGAAGGCGATTACGAAAAAGACAAAGGCCATTCTTGCCGTTCATTGCTATGGTCACCCCTGCAACACGGCTAAGATAGAGGCCATTGCACAAGCTCATGGCCTCAAAGTTATCTACGACGCCGCTCATGCATTTGGCGTGGAAACCCCTTCGGGAAGCATTTTAAATCAAGGTGATTTGTCAATTCTAAGTTTTCATGCGACGAAAGCATTTAATACGTTTGAGGGCGGCGCTATTGTCTGCCATAGCGCTGAAATGAAAGAACGAATTGATCGGCTTAAGAATTTTGGCTTTGACGGCGAGATTAGTGTAAAAGACATTGGGATCAACGCGAAAATGTCTGAATTTAATGCCGCGCTTGGCCTTTTGCAGCTTAAGTATTTTAATCAGACAAATTTGATGAGGGGGCGCATCGACCAACTTTATCGCGCCAACCTTAAGGGCATAGCCGGCATTGAATGCCTAGAAAATAGGTCTGCGGAAATAAAAAATTATAGCTATTTCCCTATTTTAGTCATGGATAACTACGCTTTAATTCGCGATGAGCTTTATGACCTCTTAAAAACAAAAGAAATATACGCTCGACGCTATTTTTATCCATTGATTTCCGATTTTCCGATTTATTGCGACCTTCCCACAGCAGGTTCGACCCGCCTTCCCACCGCAACAAAAATTTCGCAGCAAGTTTTGTGTCTTCCTATTTTTCCTGAAATGCCTTTGAAAAAGGTAGAAGAAATTTGCGGCATCTTAAAGTCAGCTCGGAGATCAAGAGCCTAATGAATATTGTGCAAATGTTTCGCAAATGCTTCTGGCGCAAACCAATCGTCCCTACTGATCAACTGAGAACCATGGCGCAAACTAGACAATTTCGAGAGGTTATCGAAATCTATAAAAATCGACAAATAGACCCCAAAGCTCCGGCTTCTGACTTGATAGGATATTGCTACTACCAATTAACTAATTATAGCGAGGCCATTGGCCATTTGAAAAAAGCCTTAGCTTTTTGGCCCAAAGACTATTACTCAAGCTTTTTTTTGGCTGTATGTCTAAATTGTTTGAATAAAAAGACCGAGGCTATCGCACAATTTTTGAATTGCCTGCATTTACATGAAGACCGGGCCGGAGAAATCTTAGAGCACTTGTTGCCACTGGCTTCTGAAATTGCTGACTTCAAAAAATGCAAAGAAACATTTGCTGAGATCAATACAGCAATTGCAAAACTTGGCCCAACAAATCCCTATATTGCTAAAGTTTTATTTTATCAAAGACGAGAAAGTGAAATTACTCCAGAGATGCTGCAGGGATCACTATTCTGCCGCTTTTATTGTGCTAAAGATTTAACTGACGCCGGTCATGGCCGATTCATATCTCTTGGCAAGCCCGAAAAACTTCGCTTTGTAAGGTTTGGCGAAGTCAGTGATCTCTGGGTCGATACTTGCCCACCTTACGTGGCCGAAATTTCAAACGCGAAAATTGTGAGCGGCTCCAGCCTCATATTTGTAGATGAAAACCAAATCCTTTCGGAGGCTCTGGCCGACAAGGAGTTTGGACAATTCGCGGATATGCAATATGAAAAAATCGTGAGTGCGCGTCGAAATGACGCCCTTTTGGTAAAACAGTTTGAACCTGAAACTGAAATATCACAGGGCATAATGCTTTGCGGGATCACCAGCAGATCTTATGGGCATTGGTTTGCCGAATTCTTGCCGAAATTGCGTTTTTTTGAAAACCACCCGCGTTTTTCGGAAATTCCGATTATTATTGATGAGGGCATGCCGCAATCTCATTATGATTTCTTGAGCATCCTCACTAACAATCCAACCCATCGTCTAGCTCAGGGTAGTTCATTGCGAATCAAAAATTTGTTAGTGGCGCCCACAGATACGTTTTTCCCACTAGATCTTGTGAAAAACCACAAAGTGCCACCAGAAAGGCAATCCAATTTGACCATAGGGGCACTTCGGTACATTGGAGAAAAAATTAGAAAGCATTTCGGCGAAACAACTAACCCGACTTCACGTATATTTTTGTCCAGACGAAGTAGTCAATGGCGTCGACTATTAAACGAAAAATTAATTATTGAGGAATTACACAAACTCAATTTTAAAACTGTTTACATAGAAGATTTTACTTTTGAGAAACAAGTTCAAATTTTTCGAAGTGCTGAATTCATTGTTGCACCTAATGGATCAGCTCTTAACAATTTAATTTTTTCAAATCCTAATATAAAGGTTCTTGTGCTCGGGCAAAAACATTTATTTAATTGGGGGGGCTGGTTTGGCTCTTTTATGGAACTCGGATACTCACTTCAGTACCTTTCAGACGACTCGATAGGTAACAAAAATGAGAAGCATTTGGACTATTCGATTCCGGTCTCAATCGTAAAAAGGAAAGTGAAGGAAATGCTTAATTCGTGAATTATACAATTAGGATGCTGGTTCGATTGCGGGATCGTAATATAACAGCCGACAAACTGACCAAGGCTACTAACTACTTGCTTATTGGCCTTGATTTCTTCCTACTCACCGCTCTTGCTTGGTACCCCTATTTTCCTAGGGAGGGCGATACAATTGGGTGCTTAACTACGGCAAAGATCTACGAGTAGGGGGACTTGGAGAGGCATTGAGGTGCCGATGCCGCAGGTTGATACCCCGGCTACGCCTTTTTTATACGTAACCACTGCATCCGGTACTGCTGATTTTTTTTCGAGAGATTGATAAGCTTCTGGTCAACCCAGGAGGATATCATGAGAGCCATAAAGAAACTCG
>JAYVXS010000052.1:0-7815 GCA_043784965.1 Bdellovibrionales bacterium | reverse complement strand
AGAGAAGCTCTTGAAATCGATTTATCCTCTTTACCCCGAAGATCATCATTTTGATATTGAGCTTCATGTCGCGCGTGGGCCCATGGTAAACGCCTTTGCTCATCTTGGCGGAAAGATTTATATTTTTGAAGGACTGCTCAACCTAGCAAATTCAGCCAATGAAATCGCCGGCATTTTAGCTCATGAGATTGCTCATGTGGCGAGAAGACATATTCTTCAAGGCGTGGCGACCAAGCTTTTAACTCTTGGTGCCCTGCAAATGATTTTTAGTGGTCCACTTGGCACAAGTGGTGAAATACTAAATCTTGTTCTCGGCATGCACTTCACTCGCGAACAAGAAAGTGAGGCCGATCAAGATGGCCTCGCAAGACTTAAACAAGCCTCAGTGAATCCCCTTGGCTTCGCACAATTCTTCAAGCGTCTCGAAAGACTATCAAGCCTGCCAGACTTTTTGTCTGACCATCCGGCAAGTGTTTTAAGAGCTTTGAATGCTAAAAAGATAAGTGTCGAAAATCCAATTGAGATTTTAAGCCCAGCTGAGTGGCAGGACTTAAAAAATATTTGTGAAAAAATGGACTAATGAAATATCCGAGCTAGGGCTTCAACCAAATGCCTGAAATCGGCGTGGCGTCTAAATCCCTTTGGCCAAGTGATGCCAGCGAGAAATTGTCTTCGATCATTCTAAGCAGACTACAGTGCCCGTAGCGCAATGATGACTCAGAGCCTGGGACTACACCTTCACCGATCATCGCAGTGTAAATGTGGTTGCCGCCAAAAAATGTACTTTCATCGAAAGTTGCTACCAGTAGCATTCCCTTCATAAATTTTGGCTCCTTTATGAACGGCGTAAAGGTCATCTTAAACCAATTATTAGCATAAGCCACTCCAGTATCATGGCCATCGCTATCTAAGCCGGGAGCATAAAATGAGTAATTTGGAACTTCATCGTTGGCGATATCAATTGCCAATTGCTTTGCATTTACGATATGAGCGCAGCGCTTTGGATTTTTTTGAATATTCATTATGCTGATAAATGGATTGTGTTTGCGAACATATTGGCCGGCATTGCCGAGATAACAGTCCCCCGGATAGCCCTCAGCATATACTTTCCAGCTCAGGCCTTTTTCTTCTAGCCTATCGACAATGCTCAACTGATCAATGGTCACATTGCCATCGCCATAAACGCCAAAGTTATCTCCGGCGATCATCGAAATATAGTTTCCTTGCGAAGGATGAAAATCTGCATAAAAATTTGAAAGTAAGGCTCCCTGAGAAGCAAAATAAGCAAAGAAATCTTGCTGCATCGTCGGACGATAGTCAGTATTTTCAAAAATCACGTTCATGACTTTTTGAAAATGTTGAGTCTCCGCTTTTGCCTTTGACTGAAGAACAAGCGCAAGTGCCAAAAAACCAATAATAAATTTACTTTGCAAAATAGCTCCCCTTGCAAGTGAGCAGATTTGCTCACCACTAGTGTGTCGATCAAAAATGAATTTCGGAAATAGAATTTATTGTAGTCCCTGGTATCCGGACTATCGAATAGCTCTAGACTCAAGTCGTCCAGACCTTGAGCTGTATTATCCTTGGGATTTATCTATAGCTCTTAGTAAAAATACTGACTGGGCTCAATCGATAGTGGCAGAGGGACCTCTGATTTCACTTCTGCCCTTGCTTCTATCTCACCCCAAATGGGGCGCACTACATCAACCAGAATACTGATGGTCTGACGATCTCTTTGCAAAATACCACTCACGGTAATAAAACAATGATGTAAAAATACTTCTCGGTATTTCTCAAAGATGTTCTTCCAGAGAACAATATCGGCAAAACCAAATTCGTCTTCAAGTGTGGCAAAACATACCCCCTTAGCGGTCGGGGGCTTTTGCCTCACCAGCACTAAACCTGAAATTGAAATCTTGCTGCCACTCTTTAGCGTTCTTAAAATTTGTGAATTGGTTTTCGGAATTCGCAAAAATCTCTTTCGCATCTCACGCATCGGATGCCCATGCGTTGAAAGTGAAAAAGCATTATAATCACTTTGAATTTTATCAAACGGGTCAAGTACCGCCATTTGTGACATCGCTCCTTTCGCCTGCGCGCTCTTCGCCTGTACGCTGTCCGCCCCAGACTCATCGCGCCTCTCGAGTTCACTCAAGTACTCAGTATCTCTAAAAAAATTAAGTTGATCATTTCTTTGCGTTCCTATTAAGTTTTGATATTCAAGTATCGCCCAGAGAGATTCCCTAGCACTCCAATTGAGCTCGGTGAAGCGCCCTGCAAGGGCAATACGACCCAAAACATCTTTTCGAATGCTTGAGCGCCTAACAAAGTCAGAAAGATTTTCGAATTTCTTTATAGCTCTCTCCTGAATCAAATCCTCAATATCTCTTTTAGCAAGACCCTTGGTGACGCGAAAACCAAGGCGAAGCGTATTGCAAGACTCGATTTGACAATCCCATACTGAATGCAGAACTGAAACCGGCAAGACTTCAACGCCGTGTCTTAAGGCATCATAAATCAGCGTATCATTGCGATAAAATCCGAGCGGTTGAGAGTTCACCAACGAACATGTAAACTCCGCCGGATAATGAGCCTTCAAAAAGCTCGAAGCATAAGCTAAAAGCGCAAACGAAGCCGCATGACTCTCCGGAAAACCATAATGACTGAAACCTTGAATCTGCGCAAAAATTTGATCTGAGAACTCTTGAGTCATGCCGGCCTTGAGCATACCTTCTCTTAAGCGGTTCGCCATCACCCCGATCGGCGCACTGGTTCTCCAAGCATTGATGGATTTTCTAAGCATATCGGCCTCACCGCCACTAAAACCTGCAAGCTCAATGGCGAGCTTCATCACCTGCTCTTGAAAAAGTGGTACCCCCATGGTTTTTCCTAAAATATTTTCGACGATTTTATTTGGGTAAGTGACTTTTTCTAAACCACGTCGCCGCTTCAAATAAGGATGTACCATATTGCCGACAATAGGTCCCGGCCTTACAATTGCGACTTCAATCACTAGATCATAAAAGTTTTTTGGCTGAAGGCGTCCAAGCATATTCATCTGAGCCCGCGACTCAATTTGAAATGTTCCCACGGTATCACCCTGACTGATCATCTCGTAGGTCTTTACGTCGTCGTGCGGAATCTCGTAGAGCTCTCTTTTTGTTAGCTCTAAACATTTTCTTAATGCCGAAAGCATTCCAAGCGAGAGCACATCAACCTTAATCAGGCCAAGCGTATCAAGATCATATTTATCCCACTGAATGATACTGCGACCATCCATGCGCGCTGGCTCGACCGGCACAATATCAATTATGGGATCAGCACTCAGGGTGAAGCCACCACTATGAATTGATAAATGTCTCGGAAAGCCCTGGATTTCTTCTGTCATACTATCGATTTGCTCGCGCAATTTTTTCTGCTCTGGATGCTTTTTTGTGAGCTCATCAAATGAGCGTTCAACTTTTTTAGCCGACAGCGTCCCAACTTCTACACCAAAGGCCTTGCATACTTCGCGAAAGGCACTTCGATACCGATAGGTCACCACCGCACTCACCATAGCCGCTCGGTCCCTACCATATTTTTTATAAATATATTGAATCACCTCTTCACGACGCTCATGTTCAAAATCAATATCAATATCGGGTGGCTCACCGCGCTCATGACTCATAAAGCGCTCAAATAATAAATTCATTTGAACTGGATCGATCGCCGTCACCCCCAAAATATAACAAACAATTGAGTTGGCCGCCGAGCCCCGACCTTGGCAGAGAATATGTTTTTGTTTAGCAAACTCAACAATATCATAAATCGTTAAAAAATAGTCAGCATAGCCAAGTTCGCTAATAAGCTTAAGCTCATGCAAAACTTGGGTTCTCACACGCTCACTCATGCCAGCCTTATAGCGCTCAGGGGCTTTAAGCCAAACGAGATGTTCAAGATAAGACTGCGCCTGAAATCCCTCTGGAATCCATTCAGATGGATAGCGATATTTGAGTTCACTCGGCGAGAACGTACAAGCCTCAGCAATCTCTAATGTCCGAGACAAGAGCTCTGGTACTTCTTTATAAAGTGCCCTCATCTCGGCAGGAGACTTTAAATACCTCTCGGCATTTGAATCCAGCAGAAAGCCAACTTCTCGCAGCGGCTTGTTTTCACGAATTGAAAGCAAAACATCTTGCAGCATCTTTCTAGTTTTTCGGTGGTAATAAACATCATTTGAAGCGACTAGCTTAACTTTAAATTTCTTTGAGAGCTCACAAGCTTCTTTTATTCTCTTCTTATCTTTACCATCCAAATACATCGTCAAGGGGAGATAAATTTGACTCGGCGTAAATGCCGTTTGGATTTTTTCGAAATTAGCCTCAGCGCCAGCCAGCAAAAAAAGCTCGCCAGCACCACTATGCGCACTAGAGAATTTTAAAAAATTCTCGAATTTAAGTTCAGCACTACCCTTTTCAGCTAAAGACTTACTTAAAGTCACAAGCCTGCAAATCAGAGCATAGGCATTTTTGTTTCGCGCCAAAGCTATGAGTGGAGTGTGATCTAAAAAATTGAGCTCAGCACCAACGATGAGTTTAAAATCATTTTGATTTTTTGATTCTTTTTTTGACTCTTTATAAGCTCTCGGCATGCCGTAGACACCACCGCTGTCGGTAATCGCAAGCCCTTTAAGACCAAGTGCGATTGCGGTCTGAACGAGCTCCTCGGGATGCGAGGCGCCAGTTAAAAAACTAAAGTTAGTTTTTGCTTTAAGCTCGACATAACTCAATCGAACTCACCGTGCAAAAAATCACCGCGAGAGGTGCGATACATCCATAAGTCACGACCCGTTTTTGTGAGCACGCGGTAATAAACCCTTTCAATGGGCGAATCCCACCACTCAGAAAATACCACTTCTTTATCACTCCACTCCGCCACCTCCTCGTTAAAGTCTTGTGAAAGAAGCTTTCGCCCTAGGTACTGAACTGGCTTTGCGTAATGAAAAACTCTCAATGGGCGCTCGGGCAATTGGTCTTCTATTTCAGATTGAATAAACTCAGAAGTTCTCAGCCAATTCTTTTCAGGCAAATAACTTTCTTGCGGCTTAGCAAAGAAGGTCGACCCCTCGCCGAGCTTAGTTGATATACGAGATACCAATTGAAAAAAATCCTCTTGAGTCTCCTCTTTTTTCTGATTAAATAGGTCCTTTTGGCTCATTGAATAAGGCACTTCTTCAGTCACGACAACTGTGAACTCAGTGATGCGGGCCTTAAGCGATCTAAGCAAAACCCCTGCATCTATTTTCTCTTGAGCAATTTGAAATATAATTTTATTTGAGACATACGGCAGCTGCAGCAAAACTTGAAATGTCCTAAAGTATTCTTGCGGCGCCAGGGCGTGTTCTTGTTTTAAAACCACATCAAAGCTTCTCAGTCGCTTGCCTTTGGCCTTTAATCTCAAACTCACTTTTTCAAGCATCACTTTCAATTTAAAATAAATCGGCGCTAAATTATCAACCGGGCTTTCTTGATCAAACTCATGTTTTTCAGATACGCTTTCACTTAAAGTAAAGGGCCTCCATAAAATCTCATTCAATCCTTCTAGTCGTAGAAAACACATTTGTCCGAGAGAGCCAAACCGACTCGTCACCTCGGCTTGCGGCAAACTTAAAAAGTCGCGTAGGCATCGCAGACCCAAATCTTTTAAGGTCAAAATTATTTTTATAATATTTTTCTCAACTACTTCTTGGTCAGCAAGAGGATTTGCATAAAACCTCAATGCATCAATCGGCAAAGACGATGCCTCCACTTTACCATAGACTGCAAAACTGAGTGCGGTTGGAATATCATGGGCAATCCCAATCTGCGCCTGAAGGCCAAGCTTATGAAGAGTAGCTCGTGTGCGCTTTAAAAAGGACTCTTCAGAAAAAAGTGAGTGGCATTTTCCAATCTCTAAGAATAGCGCTTGTTTTGATCGCAGCATGATTTGCGGCGTGGCTCGATAAAATATTTCAGCAATTCCCTTCAACTCGAGCTCGCTTGAAAATTGATCACCAAAAAACAGACATACTACTTTCACGCAAGACCTCGCTTTTTAATAACAGCTACTCTTAGTTGATTTTCAAACTTCAAAATTTTAAGCTTTAAATTCGGAACCCAACTGTCATTTGGCTTTTCACCCAGAATGAAAAAATGCGCCTGGTGTTTTTCAGACAGAAGCTGACACCTACGCATTTCGTTTTCATTTAATTGATCCTCACCTGTGATCATCACCTTAAAACATCCTGAACCGATGGCCTGAGTTAGACACCACATCAGCTGATTTTTTGCTTCAATAAATAAAATATTTTTAAGCTCAACCTGCTTTTGAAAAAGCGCATAGGGATTAATGCTAATTTCTCTCTCCACCCAAGCTACTTTATAATCTGGATGCTCTCGTAAAAATGTTGCAAGCCATTCAGTCTTACCTCGCCCAGTGATTTCAATGATTGAGCCTAGCGAAAAACCTTCAGGATAAAGAGAAAATGAACTTCTCTCTTTGCGTAGATTTTCACCTGAACCAATCATTTGATCGATCATTTGACGTAGCTCTGCAATTGTTGGTTTCGCCAACATGAGTTTCGACATTTTTTCATTCCTCAGCCCGCCAGCTTGAAATCGTGGCAGTTAAATTTAGGCCTGTTTCAAAGGAGGTAGACCACTTGAAACAGGCCCTTTCAGGCACACATAAGATTCAAAATAAGATTCAAAATAAGATTCAAAATAATACTTGAAATACATTTTACGTACTTGGCATCAGTAGCGAATCAAACCACAAAAAATTCCGGCAATTCGAAAAGCAATATTTTCAGCAATGATAATTGGTTTAAAATTTGGATTTGCAGAATGCAGCTCAATATGGCTACGCTTCTTATAAAATCTTTTAATCGTAGCCTCATCATCAACTTCGGCCACAATGATTTCTCCGTTATTGGCATTAGCCTGCTCTTTAATGACAACATAATCGCCATCTAAAATACCCTCACCGATCATCGACTCCCCGACGACCTGCAAAGCAAAAAAAGCTCCCAGCCCCTTCAACATTACACGGGGCACCTCAATACGCTCACCAAATTTACGATTCTCAATTGGTTTGCCGGCAGCAACCTTGCCGAGCAAAGGAATCAAATTAGATTCTCTTTGTAAGCTCAAAGTTTGTGATAGATATTTCTCTTTTGTGAGGTAGCCCTTTTCAATGAGTACTTCGATATAATGTTGTACGCTCGATTTACCCGAGTAGCCAAAATTTTTGGCTATCACCTCGTAGGTCGGAGGAGTCCCCGATTTTTCTATATGCCGCCCAATAAAATCTAAAATCTTTTTTTGATTCGATGTTAAACTCTGCATATTCCCTCCTGTAAAGCTACGTGATGAATTCGTACACTTACCGTACTTCAATCTATACGTACATTTCTCGTACTTCAAGTCTAAAAAATACTTTTTTGAAAAAATTAGCTTCCCGCTGAACCGCGGTAAGTCTTTGAAAACTCACAAAACCGATTGAAGAATAGCACAAGGTCTAGTCAGTATTTTTTGCTGGCAAAATATTAAAACCCTGAGTTCAAGGGAGCACCAACAGCTACGCCTCAAGCCCAACCTCCGTTTAGCAGCTCGTCATATAAAGGTGAATTAGAAGCGGCCGCAGCTGATTTAGGCTTTTCAGTTTCAGTTTCAGTTATGGAGTGACTTATCTAGGCGGTCTAGCCCGGATATTTCATCAGTTTCGTCGTGAAATCACTGATTCGTAGACTGGCCTGGCGCTTGAGAGACCTTTGAGTGAGGCAACCTCAAAGCAGGT
>JAYVXS010000051.1:0-7874 GCA_043784965.1 Bdellovibrionales bacterium | reverse complement strand
GGTATATGAGCAAATTTTTTTGGGACGCGATGTTCAACTCAAAGTTATCCTATTTTCTCCTTAATTATTCAGCTAATTCCAGTGCTCGCCTAGACAATAGTTATTCTCTTTCTGCAGGCTTCAGTAAAAAAATAAATGAGTCGCTCACTTCAGGGTTAAATGCGAGTTACAATATAAACAGCTCAAACGTCGTTGCCTATACTTATAAAAAATATACGATTCTTCTCACGTTGAGTTACAGCAAGGCCTTCTGATCACAACCTACAGAAAGAAGCTCGTGAAAAAAAAAGGATATCTCTGAGCGGGCCTTAAGTGATCTGATATTGCGGCCCACCACCACCTTCGGGTGTTGTCCAATCGATATTGTCGAAAGGACATTTGATATCACAACTTTTGCAGTGAATGCAGTTTGTGTAGTTGATCTGTAACTTCTTCTTAGTTCCCCCAGCGCTTATCATCTCGGCTGTCTTTTCGCCAATCACGTCATCAATCATTTCATAAACACTTGCTGGGCAAAAATGATTGCAGGGTGAGTTGTATTTAGGGTGACAGACATCTCTACAAATATCAGTATTTGCAACATGCAGATGATTGGGTGAGTTCTCATCATGCATCGTTCCGGTTAAATATACGCTGCTCAATTTATCAAAAAACAATATTCCATCTGCCTTCGGCAATTGATTTGCCGGATCTTTCATTGCGTTTGCCCCCCAGATATCGACAACACTTTTTGTCGCCTGATAATCAATGTGAGTGGGCATATGATCAACGAGTCCACGACCACCGGTTATTTCTTGAAGAGCGATTTGCGCCCCCCCAATCAAGAACCCCTGGCTGAGCGTTTGGTGAAAATTGCGCACTCGATACAATTCTGAATGCACAATACTATGATGAATTTTATCTTCATAGTCTTTAAGACAGGCTTCAGAGAAATCATTTTTCAATATCGCTTTTAACGCAGTTTCAGCGGCAAGCATTCCAGATTTCATGGCAAGATGAATGCCTTTTAATTTTTGAACATCCACCATACTCGCGCTATCGCCGACGACGAGCATCCCGTTATGATAGAGTTTGGGCATAGAGTAGAATCCGCCCGCCGGAAGAGTCTTGCCACCATAGGCGATTACTTTGCCGCCTTCAATCATCTCATATATAAACGGATGGGTTTTTAACTTTTGCAATTCACGATGTGGATCAAAAAGTGGATCTTCAGTATCCATGAAGCCCACTAGTCCAATCACGATCTGATCATTTGGATAGGTGTAAATAAATGTCCCGCCAATACTTTTCGATAGCGGAAACCCCAAAGTGTGAATCACCCGACCTGGCACAACACTACCCGGTCTACATTGTATTACTTCTTTTACACCCTCTTCAAAGACCTCCGGATTTTTACCTTCACGTAATCCTAATTTTTTGGCCACATGTTTAAATAGTGATCCCCGAGTACCCTCGGCAAATATCGTGAGTTTCGCTTTCAAGAGTAGCCCGGGCTCGAAATTTGGCTTTGGTTTCGAAAACTTATCTAAGCCCTTGTCACCGGTACGCACACCCACTACACGATCACCCTCATAAAGAGCTTCAACGGCGGCAAATCCTGAAAAAATATTAATCCCGCGTTGCTCGCACAACTTACCAAGCCAGCGATTGAATTTTGCAGCCGAAATTAAAAAATTACCCTCGTTTTTAAATGGTGGCGGAGTGATCGGTAGCTTAATTTTAAAATCACTACCCAAATAGTAAACCGAATCCTCTTCACAGACAGCCTCTATTGGACATTCAAGCTCGCGAAAATTGGGAACTAGCTCACTTAAAGAGACCGGATTCATAACTGCACCTGATAGCGAATGGGCACCAATTTCTGAGGCCTTTTCAATAACTGCAATCATTTGCTCAGGTATAACCGCTGCCTGTGAGCGGCCTTCGCTTATTGCCAAGTTATGCTCTTCTATCATTTGCGAAAGTTTAAGTGCTGCCGATAGACCGGCACTGCCGCCGCCCACAATTAGGACGTCTATATCCATTGTCTCTCTTTGAATTTCATCAGATGCTTTTTGAGCAATTGGGTTTTCCATCGCTTATGTCCCTTTCTAATCGTGATCGTCCGGCACCGGCACTTCTCCGACGCTAGATCCGTCAATATTCTTGGACGGCGGCGAAAGACTCGCTTGAACCTTAATATCCTGTTCGTCCCGTCCACCTGGGTATTGTCTCAATTGGGCCTTGTCATTAAGGTGAACGACGGCAGGCTCACGTTCAATTGTCGCCAATTCATCTACTGCATAGGCCAAGTTCGTCAGCATAAAACTTAAAAGTATATGGGGTATTTTTCTAAAAATATTTTTCATGGTCATTTCACCTTTTCTAATCAAGAGGCTCACTTACTTCTCGTTCGGTAGCTTTCGATGATTTTGCATCGGAATTTGCTTTCGCACTTTATCAATTGTCGTTCTCTTTAAACTTTGTACAATAAAGTCAGGTCCCACTTCATTCACCTCGTTCATTATCTCCCCCCATGGGCCAACAATCAAAGAGTGTCCGTAAGTATAACGCTTCTCACCCGCCCTCGACAGATGCTCTCCACCTTGCGCCGCCGCAACAACATAGGCCTGAGCCTCAATTGCTCGTGCTCGCAGCAAACTATGCCAATGCGCTTGCCCTGTAGTCACCAGAAATGCTGATGGCACCAAAATCAAATCAACATTTGCCTTCGCATACCTTAAATAAAGCTCCGAGAATCTCAAATCGTAGCAAATACTAAGACCAATCTTCCATTGATCTATACAAACCATGGCAGCTTCGGACCCAGCAGTAAAGAAATCTGACTCACGGACTACGGGTTCCCCTATAACATCCACGTCAAAAAGATGAATTTTATTATAAGGAAAACTCAATTCTCCCTGACTATTAATCCAGACCGTTGCATTTAGAAATTTTGCGTTCTCACTTTTTAAAGCGACCGATCCTAAATGAATATGTGTTTTATATTTTTTAGCCCAGCTAGAGAGTTCTTTTAAATAAAGATCATCTCTAAGGAACCCAGAAAATGGATCACTAGACTTAATTCGAAAAAACAAAGAGTTCTCCGGAAAGCTAATCAGGTCCACATGACTGGCTTCCGATTCAAAGTTTTTCAAAAGCCGATTTATTTGCCTTTGGTTGACACTCACATCATCAATTGACCGCATTTGGCAAGCGGCCACTTTCAATTCAGCTTCACAACCTCGATTCACTGCTGTGTTGCCTCAACGCTAGAGGTGACATGAGCCTTTGAAATTTTTCGACAATTAAAATTAGCTGACTTTAAAATTCCTTGAAGCTGCTTAACTCGGTCATGACAAAGCTCTGGTGATTTGGCTTGAGCTATAATTTCGTCTTTACCTTTTTTCGAATAGTGAGCAACACATTTCTTATCGCCAATCATTAACACTGACAGAATTCGTACTTCCTCTTGGTTTTTGCAAAGAACAAATTCACGAGCCGATTGTTCTTCTGCAGAAGCGACCTGCGTACAAAGTAAGATCAAACTTAAAAAATATGACGAGATCTTCATATATGCCTCCACAATCTATAACATTAACTCAGATATTTCTTCAAAGTTAGATTTTAAAGCAATCGTCCCACTTCAATCTTGGGGATATCTCTGATGATATCACAAAATGAATCATACAGAAATAGCGACGTGCTTTTCGCTCGTCGAATACGCGTTTTTAGGAACTTTCACCACAAATGCTAAAAAACCCAAATCTTTCAATTTGGGTTTTCAAATCACTTAAATTAACATGATGAATTTAGGCGTTTTTTGCTTTTGTGGTCTTGGTTGTCTTTTTAGCTGAAACTTTCTTCTTAGCGGCAGCCTCAAGAAGTGCAACATTTGAATAATGAATATACCCCTCGGCCTTTTTGATACCATGCTCTTTAGTATGTTTCGTCTGAATTTTTATGCCTTCGACTTTTAAGCGCATATTTGCTGTATCAACATCCAACACAGTGCCTTGTTTACCTTTTTCAGAGCCTGTAATCACTTTTACGCTAGCGCCTTTGCGGATTTTAAGTTTCATAGACTTTCCTTAAGCTTTCTTTTGCTTCATTTTTAGTCGGATACTCTTCTTTACGGCAGTGGCCCGCGGAGACATTTTCTTTGGGTCAAGACCCAAAATGTATTGGTCGAATCCACCCATATGCTCCATATCCTTAATCGCGCTTGTCGCAAGCTTCAAGGATACCAGCTGGTTGAGAACTCGGCTAAAGATTCTCTTTTTCTGAACATTTGACGAAGCCGTTGACTTCGTTTTCACGTTCGAGTGGCTGACTAAATTTTTAACGACCGGACCCTTACCTGTTAACTCACAGCGTCCCAATTGGACCTCCCTTTGAATCTGAATACAAACTTATAGGTAAAAAGTCTCTTGTTGGCAACATAAAAGTATAGTAAGGTTCGCACTTCTGACTTTATTGTTTGAAAGGAATAAAAATGCGTAAAAATGTACGCTCTAAATACCGTCCCGAGTTTTCTGGTGATTACCTCTTTGATTACAAAGACGCTCAAACTCTCTCACGATTCGTAAGCGAAGGTGGCAAGATCACTCCGGCTCGCATCAGTAAATTGAGTTTAGCTCAACAAAAACAAGTTGCTGGTGCCATCAAGAAGGCCAGAAATTTGTGTTTGCTTCCTAATGGTGGTGCTGCTCATGATACATTTGAGCGTCCTGAGGCGATTTCTCCAAAGCCCTTCTCTTTAGAGTAGATCCAAAATAAAATAGAGAAATCTGTGTTAAACCACAGATTCAAGAAAAAAAGCCACTTATGTGGCTTTTTTTGTTCCTTGTCGGCGAATACTCATTACGAATTCGAAAAGTGTCGCCAGTAAAAGCCCCATATAGACCCACTCTGAATATCTATGGAACTTCGGTGCGGCTATTCCAAAAATTTGAATTTGATCAAAATCAGTATTAAAAAAATAAATCCGCGACACAAACATCGGAAGCGAAATCAGAAGCAAATGAATAGCTCCCATAAGGCTAAAAAACGATTTTCTTAAAATCTTGTATTTATAACCACCAAATACAACGCTGACTCCTAAGGCGACAAACAGGCTACCTGCAAAAAGAGCCGCGACTTTTTTCGGCTCAATCCATTTGAAAATAAACGGCACTGCCACAACAATTAAAATTTCAAAGATTAAAAGTCTTTTAAGATAATTCTTTTCCATGAGGCTTTTATATATTCGGAATTCGGACATCGCAAGATCAAAGGACTTGTTTTTATACCTCTCCGCTTGGCGCCAAGCTTGCTCTCCTTAGATATTCAGGAGGACACTTTATGAGAAGCACTTTAAATAGCAATTTACTTGGCGACCTATACAGATTTGGATTGAATCCAAACGACTGGGATATCGAAAGGGACTTAAAAAAAGAGAATCAGTTTCTTATTGTAAATCGCCGTGACCCAGATTTTCAATTGAAGGGCTCGGTAGAATACCGCCCCAAAGACAAGGCGCACTGGACAGAGCTTTCTATTGCTTCGACCTAAACCGCTATCGCCTGTAAGGGCAGTGGTCATTAAGGCAAAGCTGCGTCATACTAATGATTATGGCCTCCAGGCCCATGCGCATGTCCATGTGACAATTCCTCTTTGGTTGCGGATCGTACGTCCACAATCTCTACAGCAAAATTAAGATCCTGCCCCGACAATGGATGATTGCCATCAACAATGATTTCATTGTCTTTTACTTCCGTAACCACAACCGTGCGGCTATGACCCTCGGCTGAATCTGCATGGAACTGGTCGCCTACTTTTACATCTTTTTTAGGAATTTGGGTAAGCGGCACTGAGACAATCAGTTCTTCATCGAATTCGCCATAAGCATCTTTTGAGGCAACAAAAACGGACTTTTTTTCGCCCTTTTTCATATCCTTCAAAGCGGACTCTAAACCCGGAATAATTTGCCCCGCCCCCTCGAGAAAGCTCATTGGCTCATCTCGATTCGAAGCCTCAAGAACTGCTCCGGACTGATCTTTCAGCGTGTAGTGAAAGCTAACGACTTTATTCATATTCACCTCATGATTGTAGATTCGAGCAACACCTTATGGGTTTATTTGTGCCCCCGCAAATAAATTGAAAAAATGCCAATAAGTGTCGTGAGTGTCCCTACAGAATATTTGCAGCCAGCTCGGCAAGCTCAGATCTTTCACCTTTTGTTAGACTCACATGGGCAGCAATTCTCTGGCCCTTGAACCTTTCAACTGAATAAGTGAGTCCGCTAGTGGCGCTATCCACATAGGGATTATCGATCTGAAAGTAATCGCCTGTGAGTACGACTTTAGTTCCTTGACCAGCCCGAGTAACAATCGTTTTAATCTCATGAGGAGTCAGATTTTGTGCCTCATCGACAATTAGATACTGATTCGGAATACTTCGTCCGCGAATGTATGTCAGTGGCTCAATGTTGAGCATCCCCTGATTGATGAGCTCCTGAGCACGACCCGCCGCCTTTTTATCCGCACCCATTAAAAATTCGACGTTATCAAAAATCGGCTGCATCCAAGGATTCAATTTCTGCTCAATATCTCCTGGTAGATACCCAATATCTCGACCCATTGGGAAAATCGGGCGAGAGACAAGCAGTCGCTGAAATCGTCCCTCGTCGAGAGTTTTATAGAGTCCCGCCGCCAGGGCCAAAAGAGTCTTTCCGGTTCCCGCCTTGCCGACAAGAGAAACAAAGAGAATTTCATCATTCAGGAGGCAATCCATCGCAAAGCTTTGTTCAACATTTCGCGGGTGAATTCCCCAAATGCTATCATTTGGACGAATCAGAGGGACAATTCCGCCATCTTTTTCACTATAACGGCCAATTGCACTATGATTAGGATTACCCGCTTCTTTCATGACAATGTATTCGTTCGACATTAATTTTACAGGCAATTCTTTGAGAAGCTTTGTCTCGTAAAATGAATTTATAATTGCGCTCTCAACCTCAACTTCGGCGTGACCAGTATACATTTCTTCGGTTGAAACTTTTTCAGGTTCGTAATCTTTTGCAATGATCCCGAAAACATCCGCCTTAATACGCAAATTAATATCTTTGGTTACAAGCTCGACATGAATTTTTGGAAATTGCTTTTGTAGTGAGAGTGCGGTCATCAGAATGCGATTATCGGCTTTTTCAATGTCAAGTTCTCGAGGCATACCAACGTAAGGCATATCACCCTGAACAAATACCTTTGTTGTCGAGTTATCAAGCTGCACTCCGCTTGCCAATGGCCCCTTGGCTCTGAGCACGTCGATAAATCTCGAGAATTGACGAGCATTTCTACCATTCTCGCCGAGATCTCTTTTAAACCGATCTACCTCTTCAATAACCGAAATTGGGATAATAATGTCAGCATCTTTGAATTTTGCGATGGCTAAAGCATCAAATAATATTACATTTGTATCAATGACAATTTTACGGGTTAGTGGGTCAGCATTCTTTTGAGCAGCTTGAGTGGTCAAAACAATTCCTCCTTGAAACAAGATGAGCAGACAGTCACTTTCTTAATGAAAATGAGCTACAGTCAATTGCATTACATCGCCCGACCAATGTACAGATCAAAATGTACCAGCTATAAAATAAATTTATTGAATTTTTCGCTACCTGATTTACTAGGTCTTCGCCAATTGTACTCTATTAATGAGGGCGTTGGATAGTCGACATATTCCATCTTGCCATCGGCTCATTTTTGAACGCTCCTCCTTGTGCTCTCCTTGTGCTCTGCTTGTGCTCTGCTTGTGCTCTCCTTGTGCTCTCCTTAGCGTATCGCAACGGATACGCTTCGTCGATGCTCAGTCCGGTCCTTTCAAAACTGCGCCAAATTCAAGCGCACTATGTCGAC
>JAYVXS010000050.1:0-7894 GCA_043784965.1 Bdellovibrionales bacterium | reverse complement strand
AGTGAGGCAACCTCAAAGCAGGTTGTCGCAATGAAAAGGTCTCGAAAACGCCAGGAGCGAAGCGCCCAGACTAGCGAAGTGGCGATTGCAACAGAAATTTGATGAAATATCCGGGCTAGGCCCTTTAATGACCGCCCTATTGTAATCTTTTGACACCAAGTTTACAGTATGGTTTTTTTTCATGAAGTCAGCTAAATTAGGTGGTTAATTCTATTTATAAAGAGCGGAGCCAATTTCATCCTATGACCCTAACAAAAGTGATCACTTTTTTTTTCTTTATAAGCCTACTAGTCTCCGCGCATACTTTTGCGACAAACGAGCTACAAAAGCCAATACCCGAAATCGGCCCCTACGTGAGTGTTTTGAGAATCGAAAAAAACTTTAACTCAGAAAACAAATTGGTGGTTTACACTAAAGTTACTGATCATTGTCGCTTCTTAAGTAATGACCGTGACTTGCCCGTACTTGATTATTTTTGGCTTATGAAAGGATTGAATTACAAGCCACTAAATCCACTTCTCAAATCTGAAATTGAAAAGCGTGTAATTATGACGGTCCCGCCGCTGATTCTGCGAGAAAAATATTTTTACATAAGTCTTTCAGAACTGAATGATATGGACCATGACATTCCCGATCCCCGACTACGGGTTTCTGTCGAAGCCACGGATAGTGGCTGCAATGTTCGAGCGCAGCTGAAACTCGGACCTTCGAATGCGAATGTATTAGTCAATATTAACTCCTTTTATGGCGAGAGTGCCAGTCTCTTTCGTCCTAAGATTTTACTTGTTACCATTAAGGGCCATGAAGCTCAATCCGGCAAAGCCATCTTTCGAACCTACCGAATGAAAAAATAGCTTCCGAATTTCAAGGGCTTTTTAAATCGTCCGAATATAAATCAAATCGCGTCACTTTCTTTTTTTAGTTGGTAAAATGTGGAAAAGCTGAGCTCAAGGGCGGTGAGACAGTTAAACCGATATCAGGAGCGAGACCTAGTTTTTACAGAGCTCCAGAGCCAGCTGATAGATTTAAAGTTAGCTCCTCACACGACTAATGCTGAGAGAAGCCAATTATCTCGACCTTTCAATTATTCTTTAAAATGCCCTACAAAAACTCCCGCAACTCTAAAGTCGTTGTCATCGGTCACCACAATCGGACAAACCAATGCGTTTGTCGAATGAAGTTCCACCCTATCCTCAAACTTGCGATACCTTTTAAGTATCGGTATCCCATCGATTACGCCCAGAATTATATCGCCATTCTTGGCGGCCTCAGTGCGTTTTATCAAAACCACATCCTCATCTTCACTATCGCTAGAGATCATCGAATCGCCAGAAACTCTTAAACAATAATAATCCTTCCCATCTTGAATAAATAGAAATGGAATGCGAATGGGATACCGACTAGCTTTTGCAACATGACGACCAATGAATCCTAAAATCTTATTTGGATTGGACATTAAACTCTGCATTTTTCCTCCTGAAAAAAATAAATACCAGTACATTTCCCGTACCTCACTTTATACGTACATTTTACGTACTTCAAGTCAAAAAATGGAATATTCTATTTTTCTTGTAACCCGTTGATTTACCTAAAAATCTAACCTGAAGCTTTTATGTATTTAATATATCCATTTAAAATCATTAGGCAATTAACCGATAAGCACGATTATGTTGCATAAGGTTTTTAAGTCGTTTACGCTAACGTCCCTATCCAACGTCCCTATCCAACGTCCCTTTCCAACGTCCCTATCCAACGTCCCTATCCAAGATAGCTGATGATAATAGCTGATGATAATATTGACATGCATGTGCATGTTGATTTATACTGTTAGCAAGTAATCGGAGGACTCCATGCGCACTACAGTCGAATTAACTGAATCTCAACGTGCTGAGCTTTTAAAGCTCGCTGCTCAAAGAGGCATGAAAGGCTTCTCTGGTCTAGTTCAAGAGGCCATCGACTCTTTTCTAGATCAACAAGCCTCAAGAGCAAGCCTAATTGATGCAGCCCTTGCCATGAAAGGCTCGCTTAAAAATGACTCTGCCGATGAGTTCGAAGCAAGAACCAAATCTATTAGGGAGAACTGGCGATGAGCTTTATTGCCGATACGGATGTACTTATTGATTTTTTACGAAATCGCGGTGACGAAGCAAAACGCATCGAGCTTGAACTAAAAACCGGAGGACTTTGCACCACCGCAGTCTCCGCATTTGAACTCTGGGTAGGAGCAAAATCTCAAAAAGAAAAAGCGGCCGTTGGGACTTTGTTAAATGCCCTATCAATTATCCCGCTCGATGCCCCTGCTTCAAATATCGCTGGCGAAGTCTTTCGAGATCTCGAAGCCAAAGGCGAAACCATTGGCATGGCAGATACGCTCATCGCCGGAATTTGTCTCCATCGAGATTCTATGCTAATTACAAGAAACAAAAAACACTTTAAGCGAGTTCCAAACCTAAAAATTTCTGGAGAATATTCGCGCGCATAGGATGAAACACCAAGTTACTTGAGAGACAACCACAATGAAATATCTTTTTTTTGATACCGAAACCACAGGCCTACCCAATAAATATAAGGCCCACTATTCAGAAACCGAGAATTGGCCTCGCATAGTTCAACTCTCATTGCTCATTGCTCATTGCTCATTGCTGATGATAAGGGAAAAATCTTAACAGAACATGACTACATCATTAAAGTCGATTTTGATATTCCAAGAGAGGCCTCTCGCATCCACAGCATAACAAACGCCATTGCTGAAAAGCAAGGGCGTACGCATCAACAAAGAAAAAGTCTTTGTACTTTAATGTAGACTAAATTCACAGGAATAGCCTTGCAAAACGGCGCTTTCAACTTGAGTGTCGCGTTTTATGCGACCAAATCTTCTAATCTATCCTAATTATAAATTATAGCCTTTCCAAACCGCAATAAATAAAGTGACTTTTTTTACAAAGACGTGTCATAAAAAAGCCCTCTATAAAAAACGCTATCAAAATGCTAGGGGGTAATATGGGAAAAGCGATCGGTATTGATTTGGGAACGACCAATTCGGTGATGGCTCTGCGTATTTTGGCGACTGAGATCATTCCAAATCAAGAAAACGAGGAATTGACCCCTTCAGTGGTTTCTTACGCCGACAAGGAGATTCTGGTCGGAAGAAAAGCCAAAGATTTGATGTTGCAAAATCTTGAAACCACTGTCCGTTCAGTGAAACGATTGATTGGACGGTCTTTTAAAGACTGGGAAGTTCAACAGTTAATTAAATATGGAAATCTACCCTACACTTTAACATCCTCAAAATCTGGAATGGATTCAAGCTTAGTTTTGCAGTTAAAAAATGGCATGGAATTAAGCCCCATCGAAATATCAGCGCAAATTTTAAAGAAAATGAAGTTAGATGCCGAAACTCATTTGAAAGAAACAGTGACAGAAGCAGTAATCACTGTTCCGGCCTACTTCAATGAAAAACAAAAACATGCAACCTACAAGGCGGCTGAACTGGCTGGCTTTAAAGTATCCCGGCTTCTATCGGAGCCTTCAGCGGCGGCGATTGCTTACGGTTTGGATCAGGGATCGCAAGCCAAAACTATTTTAGTCTATGATTTCGGTGGTGGAACTCTCGATATTTCAATTTTGAGCTTTGCTGGCGGCCATTTTATGGAACAAGGCAAGGGCGGAGATATGTGGTTCGGGGGCGATGACATTGACCGCCGAATCTATGATCTTATCGCGCAAAAGTTGGCAGATGAATTTAGCTTGCCAGAAATGAGTATTTTTTTAAACTCCCTTGCTTCGGCGGATCGCTTACGCTTACATGGTGAAATTTTGAAAGTGGCAGAAATTGCCAAAATTGAATTGAGCCACAAAGAAGAAGTCTTAGTGGATATCGATAGCCGGGTCCGAGCGCCTAATGGGCAGCGTATCCAAACGCAGATGAGTATCACAAAAAATGAATTCCAAAATTTAATTCAATCAATGGTGGCTAGAAGTCAGGACTTAGTGAAACAAGTTTTAAGCTCAGTTCATTTTTCGACAGACATGATCGACAGCGTTTTGATGGTAGGAGGCAGCAGCTCAATTCCAGCCTTCCAAGAATCACTCAAGTCCATTTTTGGTGCAGAACGTATTCAAGTGCATGCCCGACCGATGTTGGCTATTGCAGAAGGCGCTTGTATTTTAGCTCAGAAATTGGCTGGCCAGGGTGAAATAGACACAGGACTTGGGAATGTCCTTTACCGTTCGGCCCATGATTACTATCTAAAACTTGCCGATGGGTCTCAAATGCTTCTGGTTGAGAAACAGACGCCTTTGCCAATCACAGTACAACGGCTCCTAAAATATGAAGCTAGTACCCAGCTTTTGGGGCATTTTAAATTTTCAAATAAAATCGATGAGCGTTTTGATTCCATTGGCGACTTATGGCTTAGCCATATTCATGCAATAGTTGGCTATGACGAAGATCGTAAAATTCCGGAGATCAATTTTTCTTTTACGGTCAGTGAAAATGAATTGGTTCATATCGAGGCCAGTTTAGTAGATGATCCCAATGTGGTGATTTCGAAGACTCTATCTCGGTCAGGTGAAGATGAGTTACTGTTTGCAGAACTAGAAGGTCAAATTGAAAAATTCAACCAGCAGTTCTCACTCTCTTCCAATTCCTTCGGGGGTCAATCAAAGATCTTCAACTTTATATATTTTTCTGCCGCTCTAGCTCAGCTGATCAGCAAAGAAATTTCCTCATTGCTGCTAGCGCCGCAGTTTGAAAAAGAAGAACTGAAATCAAGAATAGATAAGTTACGAAAAAAGATGAAGTCAGCCGTCGATTATTCACAAATTGAAGATGAAGACGGCGAGAAAGGTTATTTTTGGGAGAAAATGACCTATTACAGTAATTTGATTCAACATTTAGGTCATATGTTCGAAAAGTCCGAACTCACGCACTTTAAAATCCTAAGCTCTCAAGCCGAAGAAAAATTGCGCCAAATAGAAGATCAAAAAGAGATAGAAAGAGCTTTTTCAGAGTGCAAGAAATATCTGCAGGACAATCGGCCAGATATCTGGGCGTCGACCAGAGGCAGTAGCGAAAGAATTCTTTCAGATCTTGAAACCGTTAAAACAGGATTGAATGATCGTGGTTTGTCCAGTTTGTGAAACTCAGGCTTTGAATCCAGAGGCCAAAAAATGTTCTCAATGTAATTCTGACCTGGAGGTCTTTAGCATGATTAAAAATCTTACTCTTGCCAAAGACTCAGTCGGGACTGCCGACACAATTGCAGAAAAAATCCTAGAAATAATTTCGGATAAATTCACAAATAAAATTACCAATAAACAGAGCGACTTTAACTCTTGGCGCAGGCCTCTGGCTGGATTGTTTCTACTTTGCTGTCTGGCAATTGCCGGAGTAGTCATTGAAACTCAGGTGTTTTTGGTTCAAGAGCTGCGTTCCGAACGCGATGAACACGCTAATGTGGTTCGAAAAAACTTAGAGATGAATGAGAAATTGGCAGAAAAATATTTGGATAAGTCCAACGAGGCCTACCAATCCACATTGACGGCGATACAAGCAAAAAACTTAGAACAGGAGAATTCCCTCAACCGAATGAGCGAGAAAATAGATCTGTTGCTCAAATCAAAAAAGAAAGGTCGATCCAAATGAAAGTCGATCCAATGAGCATCGAGCCCATGAAAATTGAGCAGCTTCAGTCTGGCTCTATGGATCATCTTAAAAGCCACGATCTACGCAAATTGAAACAAGCCGCTCAGGCTCCAGGAGCTCAAGAGCTTCGTGTTTTTTTAGCTCAGCAACTTTGGAATCGAAAGCAATATAAAGAAATCAGTGATTTGTGTCCATCCCTTGCTTTAAATGAAATGTCAGAGCTTGAAGCCGTACTTCGCCTGCAATGTCAGTTGCTTTTCAGACAAGCCTTTGAAAATGAGGGATCGATAAAACGTCTGATTCCTCTAGCATTTTCTTACGCCGCCTTCTTACTACCTGAACATATGGAAATTCTGATCAGCAGTTTAAAAAAACTGGTACAAACAAGCGATAAGTTAAATCTCAAGAAATATTTTGAAGCACATAATCGTTTGTGGAAGCAAGTTCATGCCGCGGTTCAGAATACAAACTCAAACAAAAGTCCTTTGCTGTTGCTGAATCCAGAAATTTTGGCGCAATTAATGCCAAAAGAAAAAGCATCTCTTATTAATGCAGAAGTAATCAGTATTTTGAAAAAAGCCAATTCTGATGAGGTCATTTATTACTTAACTGGCGGTTTTTATTTATTGTTGGCTGAGGGAGAGTATTTGGCAGAGATCGAATCGAGACCTCGGCAGCTGATGTCTGTCGAGCTGAATCTGCGCATCGATTTAATTTTGGCAATGAAAAGCAAAAAAAAATGGAAACAGGCTATCCGTCCGCTGATGCGATCCATAGCTGCCAGCGAACCGGCCCAAGCCTTACTTGGTGATTTGATTATTGCAGAGATGGATGAGAAGGACGAGCTGGATCATAAAAAAGCAGACAGGGCTCAGCAATGGACTGAGTTTTTCAATGAATTTCAAGAGCTTCATAGAATTCATTCTTCACCACTATCTTTGCGTATGGCAAAAATCATAGTGGGCTTAGAGAACTTGAAATCGGTTTCTGATTCAAAACAATTGATCATGATCAAAGAATTTTTGACGACTATCGACGATTTCGAAAAAGTTCCAAACTTAAATCTATTGACGGACCGATGGCCGCTTGTGTCCAAAAACTTGAAGTCAAAGTTTGTGAATCTCTGCATTTACAATGGCAAATTTGAAGAATTGAAAATCTTTTTGCCGATTCAGAGAGATTTGACCGCACAAGAGCAGCTCAATAAGATTTTGGATCAAATGCTAAATGACCCCTTTAAGCTAGCTCTTAGTCCAGCGCAGGCAAATGAAATTTTTGCTTTTTTCTTGCAAGAACTAAAGGGGAAAAAAGAAAACAAATTAAAAATCTCGAATATAAAAAAGGCCATCAAAGAATTGAAATTCGAGGATGAGGTTGGCTGCAATTGTCCGAACTGCCGGCAACGGAGAAAGGAAACTCAAAATGCTTGAAATAGCTCCTCAATTGCCCGATGCTTTTTTAGAACTAGGCTTGCCACCAATAGCCACAAATTCAGAGATTCTAGCTGCAATGATGAAAAACATTCTGTCTAAGCCTCAAAATATGAATGAATTTGCTCGACTGCAATCGCTGCTTCTCAATCCTCAGACTAGATTTTGGATTGAATTCTTATATTATCCAGATTTTCAAAAAACTTTAAAAATCCAAAGGCCGGCGCACTCATGAGTTCGACTCTGGAACTGACTCAGCGAGTGGCGCAATTCCAAAAGCAAATATTGATTTTAACAAAAGAAGTCCAGGATTTAAAGAACTTAGATCTTCTCCATCAAAAGAATCTCTTACTATTCGAGTTGGATTTATTTGAGCGTATTGGCATTTGTTTAGAAAACCTGCATGATGAGGCTGAGACGTCAGTAGTCGCCACCTCTACAGAAAAAGCCTTGGAGCGCCTGCGTTTCCGGATGCAATCCCATTTTAACTATATGAACGTGAGTGCACTAAAACTTCAGCATATTTCTGACGAAGCTGACGGTGTCCGAGTTGTCGAAACGCGCAGTCACTCGCAGCTCAATGATGGTCATATTATCGAAGTCATTCATCAAGGTTACCGGTGGAACAATCAAGTTCTCCACTCAGCAGAAGTGATTGCGGTGAAGAACTAAATCGGCCCGGATATTTCATCAGAGTCGCGTCATCTAGAATTTTGGGCTGAAAATATTTTAGCCTAAATTATTCGAGTATTTTTTTCGAAAAATTTGAAATTTTGGAAGCTTTTTTTGGGTTTTGAATACTCCTCGGCCTATCCCC
>JAYVXS010000049.1:0-23185 GCA_043784965.1 Bdellovibrionales bacterium | reverse complement strand
GTGGTGACCGCATCAGGTTTTGCCATTTACAAACCAATTCAACTTGCCTGGCTTGTTCAATTATTTTTCGGCTATGAAGGCGCTAGACTTGTACATTTCTTTGCTATGTTGGGGTTTTTGTTGTTTTTCGTTATTCATATATTGCAAGTGGCACGTGCTGGCTGGAACAATTTTCAGTCAATGGTTACAGGTTATGAGGTGGTTCGTGAACCAGAAAATAAAAAGAACGGATTGGCTTAAAAAATCTCGGCGAAGCTTTATGACCCTGTTTGTCGCATCTTTCACAGGAATTTTTGGACTCTGGACGGCAAACAGCCTAGAAGAAGAAGACGAGGTGCCTTGGCCATTTAGACGCATCTTGAAGCTAAATGAAGAGCTTTGGAAAGCAATATACCGAAATGACACTTTAGGCGTAAATCCACCCGCCCCAAAGGCTGGCACAGAGCTGAGAGTGAATGGTGATCTGGGCATTGAAACAGCACTCAATTTGGATTCGTGGCAACTAAAGGTAAATTCTAGCACTGACATTGACGATCGTATAGATCAAAAAAGTACTATATTGTCTTTAGATCAATTCAGAAAACTTCCACAAACTGAATGCACCGAAGAATTTAAGTGTGTAGAAGGCTGGAGTCAGACCATTTCGTACAAAGGCGTGCTCTTTAGTGATTTCCTAACTGCCATAAAAGTTGGAACTCGTGACAAATCGGTTTGGACTCAAGCTAATGATATCTCTAAACTCTATTCATATGTCGGACTTGAAACGCCCGATGGCAGCTACTATGTCTCAATTGATATGCAAAGCATGCTTCATCCGAAAGCTCTTTTGGCGACAGAAATAAATGGTGTATTACTTTCGTCAGCCCATGGCGCCCCACTTAGATTGATAATTCCAGTTAAATACGGAACCAAAAATATCAAACGTATAGGGCGAATATTTTTTTCGGATGAGCAGCCGCCAGATTATTGGACTGAACGAGGCTACGATTGGTATGCCGCACTTTAAAAACTAGAGCCTCATCGACTCATCTACATTTGCTTTTAATAGTTCAAATTCTTGAGAACGTCTGGGGAGTTGATTGAGCACTTCTAAAAATTTGGGCTTATTTTCATTTGATATGAATGGCAGGCTTTCGCGAGCGACCAGCTTACTTACATAACTAGAACCTGATACTAAACTGCGTAACAAAAATGTGTCGACGTGTTTTTTTTCACTGGTACCTATATATCTCTTTAATTCTTCAATTCCTTTTTCGTAGAGCGGAGCACTTATGCTATCTCCTAATCCGGTTAAAATTGATTCACATAATTCATTAGATATCGGAAGTGAACCAGCAAGTGAGAGTGCTTGATCCTTTATGTCATCATCTGGAAACTCTAAAAAAAATCTAGAAATTTCGGTTGCCCGAGAGAGTAGATTTGAATCCTGGTAGTTTTCATTTTCAACTTCGAGTTGAAATTGAAATATTTCACTCATTAGATTTTCTCGCAAAGCCGTTCTGTACGATTGAGCACTTGACTGATCGAAGTTACAATTTTGTGATTCGAAACATTTTAGAAGACGCTGCATTTCACGTAGACTTCTATGTACACTCTTACTATCTTTGGTCTTTGAATTTTCAAAACTCTCAAAGCTCTTAATATCAAAAACTTTTGACCCTATGGGCCCCCTCGCCGCCACATCAATTTGAGATGTGAGCGACGAGGAGAATTCTTCACCTACGACTGACTGATCCCTTTGCTGTCCCCGAAACTGGCTTTTCAGACTGTGACTTCCCCATAAAACAACTGCCGCGAGAATGATTCCTAAACTAGTATAGCTTGAATTTTTCATCTATTCGATCCTTACAAACTGATTGAGCGTATTTTTCGGATAAGTTCTTCCGACATAAACATAGGCTGTGCCTATGTCAGAATTGATTTCTACAAAAATTTGATTTTCATTGCCCTTAATAAGAACACGCTGAGCAACAAAATGAGTATTTGGTATAATGTTACCAATATGTTTGTTTTCATTTGGCTCAGCAAAAACCTTTAGCCCAGTTTGAATGGTGACAACAAGTTTTGTCGACGCAACTGGTATGCTCAAAATTGTGCTTGCTGCCGGCGCATCCACTTTCTCAACAACGCTTTGAAGGTCTTTTTGATTGCCGCCATTGATGAAGCCATAATGACCTCTTGAACTTGCTATTTTATAGTAACGTTCAAAACTTGCCTGACCTTTTATAGTATAATCAATAACTTGATAAATTTGACCTGAAGGCTTAAGTGTGGCGAGGACTTTACCGTCAATTTCATCGTACATATTAACTGCTTTTTTAAGTTTAAAAAACTCACCTACCTTAACTAACTCAGGAACTCGTAAACTGCAGAGCTCTTCGCGATCAACGAAGATTCGTGCGTTCGCAAATGCATTTTTCATAAAGGTATTTGTTGCCGACGAGCCCATATTAATCTTTATAGCGCTAGATTTGACTCCAAAGCATTGTGAAAGTCGTAAAGAACCTGCACAAATTATAGAAGGCTTCTTTGCCGAACTTTGGTCAACGATGCAAGAGGACCCATCATTATAGATTAGAACTTTTTCAGAATCCTGTTGGATGTGGGCATTTTGTGGCGTTGGCAGATGGCAAAATTCATCGCCGTTACCTAAGCAGTTAATATCAACTTTGGTTTGTAGGTTTTCATTAGAAATGAGTTTGCGCCATTCGGCTTTGGTAATATCCTGCAAAAACATTTTGTCATTCATGCTCCACTGGTCATTCTTTCGAAACCTACAAAAATAGGAGCCGCTATTATACGCTGACCAAGCAGCTCTTAGTCTTAAATCTAAATATTCTTTGCTCTGTTTTTCTTGTTTGGTAATACAGGTCATGGTTCCATTATCGATACTTTCGTCAATATACTTTTGATTGCTATAAATCAGCTCCATGCCGAGATTGAGATTTCCGAAGATATCGAGAGAATTATCTCTTGAGCGAGAGGCGTGAAAGCTCTGATTGATTTGCATCAGACCACGACTAACCAAACGATTGTCTGCTGCCATCAATTTAAATCTTCCGTCCTTGCCATAGGCATAGTGAGTAAATCGCGATTCATGATAGGCAATAGTCATAATGTCATCGGTAAATCTTTGAACTCGCTCTTTTGACGCATTCTTTTCAATTTTCAAAATAAATTGAGTGGCACTGGCTTTCACAAAGGCATAGAGCTCGGTAACATATTTTGGCTTTTCAGTTTCCTTCATTTCGTTGCGACTATAGATCAGGTCGCCATAAAGGCTTTCAGCTAAAATTGAATTTCCAAAAATATCTGCATCACACAGATTGGAATGCTGGCCGACATCTGCGCCGTCCGATTCTCTGTGATTACAAGTAGGAAATACTACAATCGGAGAGGCCTTTACTTGATAGCTCATGACGCTTACTAAAAGGGAGTAACAAAAAATAATCTGAAGACTTGATATAATAGACCTCTTTGAAATTTGATTTGAAATTTGATTTGAAATTTGAATTCTTGGAATGTTTCGTTTCATGGTTCCAAATAAGAGCAAGACATAGACCAACAGTTGTCGCTCGTGACTAAACTGAAATACTTACAAAGAATGGCGCGGTAAGGAGTCCAATTACCTGATTTTTATAGTTCATATATTTTTGTGAACATGAAAAAAATATAGGACTGGCCTTTTGCTAGGCATCAATAAAATTTATGCAAATATTACTTTGAAATTAATTCTAGAAAGGCTGCCGCGAATAGGCTTCTTTTTGTATTTCTATTCGATTAATAGAGCTCGACCAGGTCATTTTCTTTGAAGCCACTGCCTGAGTGAAGCACGCTAATTGAGCCGTCTTTTCCAAAATAACTTACGACTTCAACGCTACCTTTAATGCGACCCGGAATCTTCCCTATTAATGCACCTGTCTCAGGATCAAATACATCTTCGCCCTCTTCTTCGATCTTTAAGATATCACCAACTTGTATCCCTGAGAGTCGACCAGCATTCAAGAATATGCGTTCGCCCTTAACCAATGCGACTCGACCCTCCCATGAAAGGCGATCAAGAGCTGAAACAATTTTTGGAATTGTTCCTGAAAATGCTTGAATTACCGCAGTTTGCACAAGCCTAGGGTCCTCAGACAGCTCCTTGTCGCTAAATGTTCGTTCTGCGTAATGAGTACTTGAGTCTTCAATATCGGCTTTTCGCATTTCACTCACAATAATATGTCCTGTTTTAGTCGCGATTACTTTGATCTGAACAGAAACATTCATTTGCGCACGAATTTCTCTTACTAGGCCAACTTCGTCACCAATTTTTTTAGCCTTTACTTCAAGAATCTTAGCTTCAACAATTGCTGCGACCCCAACGTTTACCCCAAGCTTGGCCATTTCTTCTAAATTGTATTCACCATTTTTAAAATAGATGGCAATGTCCTTTGGAAAATCACTGTTGGCGACGACTACAAAGTTATCTGTTTTATTCAAACCTCGAATTAGGGCCTCCCTAGCATTTTTCGAAAGTTTGTCGGAGTGCGCGCCCCCAGTAGCGTCGATAAACGGGAGAATAATGATTCTCTTGCGCGGATTGGCATCATTGGCTCTTGCCTGGAGCGCAGCATCCCTTATTTCAGGTCCTTGATTCTCGGTCACACCGGTTATCACTGGCTGGTGTTGAGACCTGAGCGTCAGGCAGGACATTTGAGCCAAGGATAATGAAACTATAAAAATTATTCGGGTTGAGCTTTTCAGGTTTCTCATTCCATGAGTTTAGCACTTTATTCTTACACCTGTAAAAAAAATTGAGCCAATCTTAAAGACTCCACCTTCATCAAGCACGACTAAGATCCATAAGATTGATACTAGAAAAAATCCATCTACAAATTCATCTAAAAAGATCTCTACACTATCTATTTTTTGAACGAATTTCGGTCTTAATCATTTTGTCATTTGAATCGATATATTTGTAATCGAAACTATCTAGCTTAGCCATCTTAAATCGTTCCTGGATAGCACCAAGACTTGTGCTAAATTCTAGCTCGAAGGTTACCTGACCACTTTCAAATACCCTTTCCTTAAGGGCTTTGATGTCATGAATGCTTTTGCGAATTTCATTTTTAAAATCCTGTACTTGTTTCGGTGTTGCAAGCCCTTTCACTGAAACTAAAATTGAGTTTGACCCCAAGGTCCCCTTCTGCCAAGTGTCAAGAACTTGCGCTGAAAGGTCCTTTGATAATTCAGAAAACACACTTTGTAATTTCGCCTTTAAGACGATGGGTAAATTTGATCTCTCGATAGTAATATTTCTAGATACCTCTGCAATTTCGCGATCATTTGAGCTCTGAATCAGATTTATTTTGAGTCTTAAGTCCATGCTGTTTTGGGATTGTGCTTTAAAAATAACCTCACCTTTAAGGATTAAATTTGCATGAAAAAAACTGGCCACAAATTTAATGTCATCTTTCTTTAAATTAGTAGATCTAAAGCTTTCCGGCAATAAATGAGCTAATCCAGAACTTGGGCTTATGACATAAAAGGCGTTGCGAAACATATCTTCGCTAAAGGCAGTTTCAAAAAGTTGTGATATTTCACTCAGATTACGTTTCGATTCATCACGGCTGCTCTCCCACCAAGCATAACTGTTTCGATCGTCGCGAAAGACAATCAAGGTCAATATGACCGCAAGCTCATCGGAATCAACTAATAAGCCAGTTGCAAAAATCATTTTCTTTAACGAACCTATAGAGAGCTTGAGCTCCACCATGGCCTTGAAATTCTTATCCGCATCCTGAACCAAGTTTTTTGAATTGCTAATAGGAATAAACTTTGCCGCTTCACCAATAATTTTCTTTTCAATTAGAACTTTGTTTTTTTGGTATTTCTTATCGCCTAAAATTTCAATGACTTGTTCCCGAGCAACATTGGACATGGCACTTCGCATAATTTCTCTAGTTGCTTCTGGGGCATTGTCAGCTTTTGAAGTGGCTTCAACACTAATTGTTATAAGATCATCTGAAAATTCTTGAGCAAAGGCTTTAGGGGAAAATACGGTCGTTATGGCACTCACAAAGCCGCAAAATAGGAATCCAATAATTTGTATATTAAGCCTTTTGAACATTTTAAAACCTCATTGCTTTACATTTGATGCTTATATTCTAAGTTCAATAAAATCAGTTCGTCCAAATAAATTTTGCATATGATCAAAAAACTCCGTGCTCGGCTCAAAACCATTTGCACCCTCAAGCTCAAGAATAACCAGTTTTGCAAGCTCAGGAATTTCAATGAGAATTTCAATTGCGGTTGCACCTGGATATTGAAACAGTAAGCGATGCAACTCGGGCATTTTTGACTGCATGCTGCCATCTATCCGAAAGACAGCTTGTTTAGACTTTTTCAGGATATCTTCAAGGCGTGCGACTTTGTCGACCAAGATCTTTTTGCTATCGCCCTCCTTTTCGAGAGTGCCACCGAGAAGTACCGCATGATCTTCTTTAAGATGTTTTTCAGCCTCTTTGAAAACATCCGGAAAAATCACCAGTTCGACGTGATCCGTAAGATCTTCAAGCTGGGCAAATGCCATGCGAGTCCCTTTTCGCGTGATGATTTCTCTAAGGCTAGTTATCAGTCCGGCCAAAACCACTCGTTTTTTATTATCAATATTCTTAAGTCCATTCACTTCGCAAGTTGTCCAAGCTTGATAAAGCTTGCCCAGTCCAGTTAGTGGATGCTCACTTAGGTAGAAACCCAAAATTTCTTTTTCGTATGCGAGGCGCGCACTTCGATTCCATGGCGTCACTTCATCCAAAACGATTCGCGCCTCACTATTGTCTGCGCTTGAATCTTCAAGCATATCAAAGAGCGAAACTTGGCCAACTTCACGGTCTTGCTTGGCAATGCTGGCACGATTTAAATATTTTTCATAACCATTATAGAGCTGACTCCGGTGTGGGCCAAACCCATCTAGTGCTCCCGCCTTAATGAGGCTCTCAATAGTTTTTTTATTTACCTTGCGATCAATGACTTCAAAGAACTGCTCGAGATTTTCAAACTTGCCCTTGGCAACTAAATTTCTAGCTTTGATTATACTTTCAACGGCAGCCTCGCCCACACCTTTGATCGCCCCGAGAGAAAAAAAGATGGTATCGTCTTTTATCGAAAATTTAAAATCTGAATAATTAATATTTGGCGGTCGGACTTCAATGTTATGAGATCTCGCATCCTTTACGTATCTAACAATATCATCAGTACTGCTCATTTCAGTCGAAAGAAGTGCGGCGTAAAATTCAACTGGATAATATTTTTTGAGCCATGCCGTCTGTGCAGCTACTACACAATAGGCCGCGGCATGGGACTTATTGAAGCCGTAACTTGCAAACTTCTCCATCAAATCAAAGAGCTCGCCGGCCTTTTTCTCATCAAAGCCTTTGTCCTTTGCGCCCTTCAAAAAACGCACTTTTTGTGCATTCATCTCAGAGGCTAACTTCTTTCCCATAGCACGTCTAAGCATATCAGCTTCGCCGAGACTATAGCCGCCAATTAAGCTGGCGATCGACATGACCTGTTCTTGGTAGATAATAATGCCATAGGTTTCGCTTAAAACCCCTTCAATTTCTGGAAACAAATATTCGGCCTTTTTTTCACCGTGTTTTCGTGCCGTATATTCTGGAATCATATCCATCGGACCGGGACGATAAAGCGCATTAATCGCCGTGATATCCTCAAATGAGGATGGCTTAATTTTTCTAAGAGTATCGGTGATTCCATCGCCTTCAAATTGAAAAATACCCAGGGTGTCGCCCTTTGACATAATTTCGTAAATACCAGGATCACTTACCGGTATATCTTGTGGTAGAATCTTCTTGCCGCGATTTTGCTCAACCAAATCCAGAGCATTTTGTATATGGGTGAGAGTTTTGAGACCTAAAAAGTCAAATTTAATTAGACCAATCTTCTCAGCGTACTTCATGTCGTATTGAACAACATTTTCGCCATCAGCGCCCCTATAGAGGGGTGCATATTCAACAAGTGCCTTGTTTGAAATGATAATCCCAGCAGCATGAATTCCGGCATGACGAACCAGACCTTCAACTCGCTGAGCAAGATCCATTAGGGTATTGATCTGGGGGTTTTGTTCCATCGCTTCTTTTAATCGAGGCTCCAATTCAATAGCCTCTTTCAGGGTGATTCCGAGCTTGTCAGGCATCAACTTAGAAATAACATCGACATCAGCATAAGCCATTCCCAACACACGTCCGACATCGCGAATCGCAGCTCTAGCTTGAAGCTTCCCGTAAGTAATGATTTGTGACACATTGGCCTCACCATACTTTTTTGTCACATAATCAATGACCAAAGGTCGCTTGTCCTGACAAAAATCGATATCAAAATCGGGCATCGAAATACGCTCAGGATTAAGAAATCTTTCGAACAGTAAATTGTATCTGACTGGATCAAGATCTGTGATTCGAAGAGAGTAAGCAACTAGTGAACCTGCACCGGATCCCCGTCCTGGCCCTACCGGAATAGAGTTGTTCTTTGCCCAGTCAATGAAGTCATGCACGATCAAAAAGTAAGAAGTGAATCCCATTTTATCAATAACTGATAGTTCAAAATCAAGCCGATTAAGATAATTTGGTTTATTTTCTTCACTAACAGCTTCGCCTCTTTTGCCTGCTTCTTGGTAACGATGTTCAAGTCCGTCAAATGCCTTCTTACGAATGAGATCAGTTTGTGTTGTTCCATCGTCTGAGTTAAAATTTGGCAAATGGTATATACTTTTTCCGCTGTCGTCCTTGAGCTTAAATTTCACCTCACAACGTTCGGCAATTTCAAGTGAGGCGTCACACGCTTGAGGAAGATCATGAAACAAGCTGCGCATAGACTCAGAGCTTTTGAAATAAAACTGATCAGTGCCCAATCTAAAACGCGATTCATCTTGTAGAGTTTTATTACTGCCAATACAAATCAAAACTTCTTGAGTGATCTGATCTTCTTGCTCAAGGTAGTGAACATTATTGGTTGCCACAATTTTCGTTTTGGTTTTTTCTGCGGCTTCACAGAGAAATTCGTTATAGGCAGTCCACTCAGGTGAAGTTCTACAAACTTCAAGATAGAAACGATCAGCAAATATTTTTTTAAGTTCTAAAATTTTTTCGAGCGCAACATCCGGACCAAATCTATCAAATGAAGAGATGATTTCGCCGGTTTTGCCACCACTCAACGCTATGATCCCTGAGTTGTATTTTGCTAAGACCTCATAGTCGATTCGCGGTTTATAATAAAAGCCCTCTTGAAAACCTATTGACGAGATCTTGCATAGATTCTGATAGCCTTCAATATTCTGGGCCAGCAATACAAGCCTTCGGTTTGGCTGATTGATGGTCTCTTTGTCTTCACCTTTTTGCAGTCTCGATTTCGGAGCAAGATATACATCTGTGCCAAGAATTGCCTTTACCGAATGCTCTTTCGCTGCAAAATAAAATTCAACTGCACCAAACATATTACCGTTGTCAGTCAGTGCGACGGCATTTTGCTTAAAATTGAACGCCCTCTTGACCAGTTGATCTGGCCGTATAGAAGCTTCTAATAATGAATATTGCGAATGAACATGGAGGTGAACAAAATCACTTTGACTCATTTATTCCCACTCGATGGTGCCAGGAGGTTTGCTTGTAATATCATATACCACACGATTTACCCCCTTGACCTCGTTGGTAATTTTATTGCTCACATTCTTCAAAAATTCAGTGTCAAAACCATACCAATCGGCAGTCATCCCATCTGAAGAAGTAACGGCCCTTATTGCCAAAACCTTTTCATAAGTACGGCCATCCCCTTGAACACCTACACTTCGCACAGGAAGCAGCACGGCAAAGGCTTGCCAAATTTTATGGTACAAACCATCTTTTTTTAATTGCGATATGAAAATATGATCGCATTCTCTTAAGGTCTCAAGGTCTTCTCTCTTTATTTCTCCGATAATTCGTATCGCAAGTCCAGGCCCTGGAAAGGGATGCCGATCAATAATCTCGCTGGGGAGACCAAGTTCCCTTCCAATCATGCGAACTTCATCTTTAAAAAGTTCGCGTAATGGTTCAACTAACTTCATTTTCATCTTTTCAGGCAATCCACCAACATTGTGATGAGACTTAATGACTACAGATTGTCCTCTGATAGAGACACTTTCTATTACGTCTGGATAGAGCGTGCCCTGAGCAAGCCATTCACTTTGAATATTTAACTTCTCAAGTGCTTTTGCAAAAACTTCGATGAATACGTGGCCGATAGCCTTTCGTTTCGCTTCGGGGTCAGTTAAACCTTCTAGTGCCTTTAAAAAAGATTTCTCAGCATTAACGCCGACAACATTTAGGCCAATCACTCGATATTGAGCGAGCACTTCTTGATACTCATCTTTTCTTAAAAGGCCATTATTCACAAATACACAGTGAACCCGCTCAGCACCGACGGCTTTCGACAAAAGGGCAGCGACAACACTTGAGTCGACCCCACCGCTCAGGCCACACAAAACATGATCATTTGTTCCAACTAAGTTTCTTATCTTTTCAATTAAATGAGAAGTTATATGGGGAGCGTCCCAATTGGCTTCGGCACCACACAAGTCAAAACAAAATGTTTTGATGAGCTCAATTCCAAATTCGGTATGCGAAACTTCGGGGTGAAATTGCACAGCCCAAACTCGATCATTTCGAATCGCGGCAGGGTGACCGGACTCAGAATTAGCAATCACTTTAAAGCCAGGCGGTGGCACACGTACAATATCCCCGTGGCTCATCCAGACTTTTTGTTGGCTGGGAATTTGATTACTTAACGATTGGCTCCATGAAATACTATTAAATCCATATTCACGTTTTACACTCGTCTCGACAACTCCACCTAAATCTTTAGCAACCAACTGCATGCCATAACAAATACCAAAGAGCGGTGCAATTTCTGAAAGCTCGTGAATACTTCGCCTCGGAGCGTCTTCGTCGCTAACCGAGCTCGGCCCACCACTTAAGAAAATGCCTCGGGGTGCAAGAGCTTTAATCTTTTCAATAGGTGCATTAAACGGCAATATTTCAGAATAAACCTTAAGCTCTCGAAGTCTTCTCGCAATAAGCTGGGTGAACTGAGATCCAAAATCTAGAACGACAAACCCACCCTGCATTAAGATTCCAATCGATAGTTAGGTGCTTCTTTTGTTATACTCACATCGTGAACATGAGATTCTCTTAATCCCTGAGGACTAATCCGCACAAAGTCAGCCTTCTCTTGTAGTTCAGCAATATTACTCGCACCCAAATATCCCATGCCAGACTTGAGCCCGCCAATCAATTGATGCAAAATCGCACTAGCTGAACCTTTGTAAGGAACCTTTCCTTCGATCCCTTCTGGAACCAATTTATCAAAGTCCGAAACGTCAGCTTGGCCGTATCGATCTCTTGAACCCTGCGACATTGCACCCATACTCCCCATTCCGCGATAAGTTTTGTAGGTGCGGCCTTGATATAAAATTGTTTCGCCCGGGGACTCATCAGATCCGGCCAATAGATTTCCTATCATCACCGAATTTGCCCCTAGTGCGAGTGCTTTGGTAATATCTCCTGAAAATTTAATTCCCCCATCAGCAATAATACTTTTACCTAATTTTTTTGCAATGCCAGCGCACTCTTGAATGGCGCTAATCTGCGGCATGCCCACCCCCGCTACGATACGAGTAGTACAAATGCTACCAGGCCCTATACCAACTTTAATGACTTCAGCCCCAGCTTTAATCAAGGCTTCAGTTGCATCACGAGTCACAACATTTCCTGCGCAGATAATAGTGTCTTTGTGTGCTTTTGCCGCCCAAGAGATCATCTTTAAAACATTTTTAGAATGTCCATGTGCTGTATCAATCACTAGAACATCCACACCGGCAGCAATCAGTGCCTCAGCTCTTTCATATGAGCTTGGATCGACACCAGTTGCGGCGCCTACAAATAGCCGGCCATGTTCATCCTTAGTCGAGGCCGGAAAGGCTTGTGATTTCTCTATATCTTTAATCGTAATCAAACCTTTTAAACGACCCTTTTCGTCAACCACTGGCAATTTCTCTATACGATGTTTTTGCAGAATTTTTTTCGCCTGTTCGAGTGTCGTCCCCACCTTGGTGGTTATCAAATTTTCTTTTGTCATGAGCTGAGAAACTTTTTGACTAATATTGGTTTCAAAACGCAGATCTCGATTGGTTAAGATTCCGACTAAAACATGGTCTACTACAACTGGTAAGCCACTAATTGAATACTTCTTCATCAGCGCTAAGGCATCACTAACCTTTTGATCAGGTTCTAGAGTGACTGGATCAAGAATCATACCGCTTTCGTATTTTTTAACTTTTTCAACTTCAAGAGCCTGATTTTCAATGGTGAGATTTTTATGAATTACACCGAGACCACCCTGTTGAGCCATCACGCGAGCAACTTTGTTTTCGGTTACGGTGTCCATCGCCGAGCTTAAAATTGGCGTATTCAAATATTTATCACGCGCAAAAAAACTCTTTGCGGACACCTCACTTGGCACAATTTCAGAGTATTGTGGAATAAGAAGGATATCGTCGAAAGTCAGTGCATATTTCATTTCTTCAAATTTTTTAATCATTTTTGGCTCCTCAGGTCGCTCTTGTTTTCTTCGAATCCTATTATCATATTGCCTGGCGGTCTTTTTGATGGATCTTCATACCAAGACTTGTACATAATATAATTATTCGCGGACTTTGTTAAAAATTCGCGTTCCTGCGCTTTCAAAGTTCGGGCAAACTTTGCAGGTCTTCCCATAATGAGTGATCCGGGTTCAAACTTTGACCCTTCAGTGACCAAAGACCCCGCACCTACAATACATCGCTCAGGAATATGGGCATTATCCATTATGATCGAACCCATGCCAATGAGACAAAGATCGTCGACCCGGCAGCCATGCAAAATTACACTATGCCCAACAGTTACTTGATTGCCTATCCAAGCGAAAGCTTTATTAAACGTTCCATGAACGACAGAGTTATCTTGGATATTTGTTTCGGCTCCTATATGAATCGGACCGATATCTCCACGAACTGTAACATTGAACCAAATCGAAGAATTTTTTCCTATCTCAACATTTCCAATAACGTCAGCACTATTAGCTAAAAACACGCCGCTATCTAGTTTTGGAGTGAAGCCGAGGCACGAAGTAATCATGCAGGCAATTACATCACATAAGCTTGTTTCTTGGAACCACTTTCCGGCTGTAAACTGAGGCTTTGCTCAAGACCAAGGAGTGCGACATCAAGGTCACGGCATTGCATTATAAATTCTTTAGTGCTAAAAAATCGAGCCTTCTGCGCCGAACAAAATGGGATGGCCTCATCTGCACGTGCGCGCATTTCCTTTAGCTTTGGGTGCCCAGAGAATTCAAGCCTCACAAATTGATGGTGGCCTTGGAGTTCAACGAATTCACAACGTTCAATTCTAATGCCAGCACTCTCAAGTATCTTAAGAGTCAATCCATGAAAATTTGTATTTTTAGAAAGATCAAGAGCGGCAATACTGGCATCTATTTGATTCAGCCAAACCGGCAAGTTTAAGACCTCGGATTGATCTCTAAAAATTAGCACAGGCCTCGTTTGTAGCGGTCCCATTGAAATTGCATATGGAAAAATCTCGATCCAATTTTGAACTTTTTTAGAAAATGATTTTTTTGTGGTATTAGAAATGCGTAAAGACTTTCTTATAGCTTGCACCTCAATCTTGCGACCAATCTTGCGCCCCAACACCTTAATTCTTTCACGACTCGCTTTCAAGTTGCGACTCCCTTTGTTCCCAATATCATTTCTCCTCGCAAGACCGTCGGAAAAGCCTTTTTTACTTTCACTTTCTGAATGCTACCAACATAAGAACCCGGATTCTCATCGGGCGCCAAAATATAGGTCAATTTATTTTGCGTACTTCGGCCCACAAGGTATTTTTCTTCGCTTTTAAATTCTTCAATTAAAACATCGAGTTCCGCGTCTTGATAGGCCTCCGCCAATTCAAATGCGATCACTCTTTGTCGATTCAACAACTCATTTAAACGTCGAAATTTAGTTGGTTCATCAAGTTGACCTGCAAATTTAGCTGCCTTTGTAAAGGGCCGCGGTGAGTAGGCAAACGCATAAATATTTTCAAAACGTACTTCTTCAATGAGCGTCATGGTATCTTGAAATTGCCCTTCGGTTTCTCCGGGAAATCCTACAATCAAATCAGTGGACAACGCAACTCCAGGGATGCCTTTGCGAATCATTTGAACTTTTTGAAGATATTCTTCACGCGTATAATTACGATTCATCATTTCTAAGACTTCAGTATTACCAGACTGCGCCGGCAGATGAAGATAGTCACAGATTTTCGCGCGATACTTTTGCGAAAGATCAATCAGGTCTTGGTCAAAATCTTTAGGATGAGGTGAGGTATATCGGATACGTAGTATCTCAGTGTTTTCACAAATCGTCTTTAAAAGATCGGCAAAGCTAGCCCCACAGTCAGAACGATAAGAATTCACATTCTGCCCGAGCAGCGTAACTTCTTTCACTCCTCTGGCCGTCAATTTATGAATATCGCCTAAAAGTTCACTGAGCGAACGTGACTTTTCACGGCCCCTAGTAAATGGGACGACACAAAAAGTACAAAAATTATCACAGCCCTTTCCAATATTAACAAAGCTTGCTACCCCTGGATTTCGAATGAGTGTTTCAATTTGATAGGGCTCATCATGCTTAAATTTTGCTGATACTATTTTTCGGTCCTCTTTGATCACTTGAGCTACAAGTTCAGGCAGTTGATCGACCGCATCTGTACCGAAAACAAAATCTACTAGTGGTGCATCTTTGAGAAGTTTATCTTTTTCTTGTTGAGCTACACATCCACCGACACCAATTCTAAGTCTTGGGTTCTTCTTTTTCAATTCCCTATACGTTCCGACTTCTGAGCGAACTTTATGTACCGGTTTTTCTCGTACAGAACATGAGTTTATCAGAATAAGCTCGGCATCTTTTGGATCTTTAACTTCAACATAATTGCTCATTTCAAGCAGCGTAAGCATGCGTTCAGAATCATTGACGTTCATTTGGCAACCATAGGTTGAAATAAAAACGCCTTTTGGGTCTTGATGGGCCTTTAAAGTATGACTAAGCCCATCAGGAGAGGCGGCGTTTGAAAGCTTTATAGGTTCTAACAGGTTCATTTCAAATTTCCAATTCTTGGTTGTCTCAGATGACGTCTGCAGGTTATAATTGGATAGACGAGACCTGTCAAAACGAGTCTTGATCAAAGTTGGACTTTCTCAGATAAATATTTTGTCGAAATGCTCAAATGAGCAATATTATTAAAGAGGTTTTTAAAATGACTCCAAGAAATCAAACAAAAGCCCCTTGGACCAGTTTGCCAGAAGAATTTGCCTTTAAAGTTTTAAGTGCGCTTGAAGAAGAATTTTCAAAGCAGGCAAAGATAGGTGAGTTTGTGGTTGAAGGAAAGATCTTTGACAGTGAGATTTTGATCCGCGTTGGCTACCTTGAGGCGGGCCGGCTTCGCCAAATGAACTTTGAAGCTTCAATCGATTATGACAGAGAAAGAGCCGATATTATTGAAACTTTTTATATTTGTGTAGATTGTCTCGGAAGATGGCTAGTTGAATATTTTGATCTCAGCGAAAAAGATGAAGATATTGATTTACCTATTGATTTACCTATTGTTTGGCGCGCCAGTGAATTTAAAAATCAAACGGTCTTTTTACAATTTAGCACAGTCAATTCACGACTTGAACAAGAAGCTGACCGATTACTCGGTGTTGCGTCAGAGGCCTTATTTAAAGACGATCTCCCTGGTGAGGATGCTTTTGAACACGCCATAATCGATCCAGATCTCTCTGCAGAGAAAAGCAAATCACCTATTAATATATTTAATTAGCTAATCACCAATTTAACCGAATCGGCTGATGTTAGATGAAAAGCAGTTTTTTAAAACTCGTCGTCATCTCGAGTGGATCCACCTTCGCTCGACATGCCCCGCACTTCTTCAATATAAGATTGTGCCTCGTCTTCAAGATCATTTTCGCCAGAAGTATCGTCTAGTTCTAGTTCTTGAATTGCGTTTACAAAGTCTTTCTCACTACGTAAGTCTTTTCTCAGCATCTCGAGGTACTTATCAGGGTACCGGGCTGTCAATTCCTCTACATAGCGTTCAAGCTTACCTTCAGTGAGAATTTTTTTCCGCACCTGTATTTTCTTCCAGAACAAAAGATAGTGATAGCGACAATAGGCATCAACACTTGAAATTTGATCGCATTCCTTAACGCGGCAATATCTGCGACCTTCAGCATCCGTTAGAATAACTTCTTCATCACTATACTCACGCTTAGCTTCAACTGGTACTTCTTCGGATACGTTTTCTACGATCTTTTTTCCCGACTTCTTTAACCTGGGCTCAATTGCATCTTCATTTTCCTGGGACTTCTTAGGCTTTTTAGAAGTCTCAGGTGCTAATTTTTCAATTGCCGGCATTTTGCTTAGGAGCTTTGTTTTAAGTACAACTTCCTTTTTGGAATCATCTTTTTTAATTGGCTTTGCAGAAATCAATGTCGCTTCAGGCTTTATCTTTATCTTTAACTTTTGCGTCAATTTCTTTGGAATTAGCTTTTCAGCCTTCAATTTTGGCTTCTTAGTATCTTTTGGCAAAGCAACCACAGACTTTTTCGGCGCCATTTTCTTCGAAAGAACTTTTACTGGGTTCTTCAAAGTCAATTTTTTAGCAGATTTTTTATCGGTTTTTTTATCCGTTTTTTTATCGACTTTTTTATCGACTTTTTTGACTTTTGACTTCACGAGCGCCTTTAAGACATTTTTGAGTTTTTGCATAGGCAGAATAATTGTGTGAAATCATCAGTTGAGTCAACAAAATAAGGAAGTGAAAAATTTATATATGCAAAATCGCGTTCATTTAGAGCTGCCCAAGCCGTTAATGAACTCTTAAACTTCCCGTCTTAGATTTTATAAAAATGCTGCCTTTTTCAGAGCCAGTGAATCTACCGCTTGCAAGCTTTAAGCTTCCTAACTTGCCAGTTTTAAAGCTATCTGGTGCTGAAATGCTACCTTCTTCAGACTGAAGTTTCGCAAAAGCCGCAGAATTGACGGGAAGTTTGAAGCTCATTGACCCTGAGATGCTCTCTAATGATACGTCTACGTCTCCGAGAATTCTGGCTGTTAAGCTGCCGTCCTCGTTTTGGCCACGAATGGGACCGCTAAAATCTAAGATGTTAAAGTTACCCTTACCATTTTCAATTTCGAGGTTTCCCTGTGATTTTGCGACGTGACTAGCCCCTAATTTGGACTGCAAGCGAATGCTGGCCGATACATTTACTAAATTGGACTCTCCAGCGAAATTTTTGATTCGCAAGTTGCCTTCAAAATCCGAAATATTTAGCTTCGCCTTAAGGCTTTCAATTTCGACACGTCCCTTATGATTTAAAATGTGAAGCTCGCCCATTTCATTTTGAACATGAGTCGAGGCGCCGCAATGAGTAAGTGTCAAAATACCATCAAGAAGTACAATGTTTAAGGCCGAGTTCCAATTCTGTACATTAATTTGACCCTCTCGCCATGCGATGTCGAAAGGTAAATTTGGAGCTTCAATTTCAAATTGAAACTCTGTATTACCTTGCTTTAAATCGTCGCGCATAATTTGAGGGTCTGAACTACGCACTTCAATTTTAATATTTTTTTCTTCATGCTTTGCGCCAAATATCCAGCTATCTTCTGATGCTTGCTTTTTATCATCTATGATTTTTTTTGCATGTACGATCAATTTACCGGGCAATTTGGATGGAAGAAGCTTTACACTTCCTTTGAACCCAGTGACAGTGATTTTTTGAGCATCTAAAATATCAATCACCAGATCATTGAAGCGAACCTCTTTAGCATTGAGTTCGGCGGTCCCGACAGAAACCAGGGCTATAGTTGTCCAAGTCCAAAGCGATAAATTGAGTTTTGTTCGCAAAGGCTGCCAAGCTGATGATGCAACACTTCTTAGGAAGGCTTTAAAGTTTTTCATTTGGTTGACTCGCTTTTCATGAGAATTTAGGATCGGTCACTAATTTAAGAATGAAATCCTAGTTCATTCTTAAATTAATTTGTCTTTGATATTAGAAGCTAGCTTTATTTTTAATTTTTAATTTTTATATTGTCAAATTGTCAAATTGTTCGATGATTTGGCGGGCAAGGAGATCAAATTGAACCAACCCAATTATATTTTATCAGCGATGAGAACTCCGGTGGGTGGATTTCAAGGCGCACTGAGTGAAATTTCAGCTCCGCATCTTGGCGCTATTGCAATTAAAGCCGCGCTTCAAAAAGCCGGAATTAACGGCGACCAAGCTGAACAAGTCATTATGGGCCAGGTTTTAACTGCTGGAGTCGGACAAGCGCCAGCACGTCAATCCGCCATTTATGCGGGACTGCCTCATTCTGTGGTTTGCATGACTATCAACAAAGTATGTGGCTCCGGACTTAAAGCGGTTATGTTGGCCGACGACGCAATTAGACTTGGGCATTCCCAAGTCATTTTAGCTGGAGGTCAAGAGAATATGAGCCGAGCGCCTCATTTGCTTGAAAAGTCTCGCAGTGGATTTCGCATGGGCAATGCCAACTTAATTGATTCAATGCTAAATGATGGGCTCATGGACGCTTACGATAAATGCCTTATGGGAGCTACAGCTGAGCTCTGCGCGAGTAAGTATCACTTTACTCGTGAGCAACAAGATCAATTCGCGATGAGAAGCTATTCAAAAGCTCAAAAAGCAATTGCTGACGGAGTCTTCAAGGATGAAATTGCAATAGTTGAAATCCCGTCTAAGAAGGGGCCAATCCTTGTTTCGGTTGATGAAGACCCTTCAAAGACCGATTTTTCAAAAATTCCCGGACTAAAACCTGCATTTGCTTTAACTGGAACGATAACTGCGGCGAATGCGAGCAATATTAGTGACGGCGCAGCGGCGCTAGTTATTGCAAGTCCTGAGTTTGTTAAATCAAGTGGGGCGCAGCCAATTGCCAAAATTTTGTCTCAGGCGACATTCGCTCAAGATCCAAAATGGTTTACCACCGCAACAATTCAAGCAATTAAGAAAGCCGTGGCGAATGCAGCGCTAAAAATGAATGACATTGACTTATTTGAAATCAACGAAGCCTTTGCCGTGGTTACGATGGCCACACAAAAGGAACTTGAAATTTCAGAAGATAAAATCAATGTTCATGGTGGAGCAATAGCTATCGGACACCCCATTGGGGCCAGCGGTGCGAGGATATTGACAACATTAATTCATGCTTTAAGATTTCATAAAAAGCGCTATGGCTTGGCAACGCTTTGTATAGGTGGCGGAGAAGCTGTTGCAATTGTTGTGGAGAGATTATGAGCACAAAGCTCTTTAAAGATGCTAATGCCGCACTTGTTGGCGTCAAAGATAATATGACTATTTTGGTAGGTGGCTTTGGCCTTTGCGGAATTCCTGAAAATTTGATTGTGGCCTTAAGAGACACCGGCGCTAAAAATCTCACATGTGTTTCAAATAACGCTGGGGTAGATGATTTTGGCCTTGGTCTCTTGCTGCAAACTAGACAAATTAAAAAAATGCTTTCAAGTTATGTCGGTGAGAATGCCATTTTTGAAAGGCAATATTTAAATGGTGACCTTGAACTTGAGTTCTGCCCGCAAGGAACACTAGCTGAAAGATTACGCGCTGGCGGCGCTGGAATCCCTGCGTTCTTTACCGCTACTGGTGTTGGAACCTTAGTCGCCGAGGGCAAAGAAGTTCGCAATATCGAGGGTCGAGACTATATTTTGGAAAAAGCTATCACCGGCGATTTCGCACTCGTTCGAGCTTGGAAAGCTGACAAATTTGGGAATCTAATTTTCAAAAAAACAGCTCGTAATTTTAATCCAATGATTGCTACCGCTGGCAAAATCACAATTGCTGAAGTCGAGGAGATCGTTGAAGTAGGCGACCTTGATCCGGATCAAATTCATGTTCCTGGGGTTTATGTACAGCGAATCATTAAATCTCCAAAACTCGAAAAACGTATTGAGCAGCGAACCACCAGCAAGTGAGGAATCCATGCCGCTAACTAGAGAGCAAATTGCCAGACGAATTGCCCAAGAAGTACAGCCTAATTATGTTGTAAATTTGGGAATCGGCATTCCGACTTTGGTAGCAAATTATATTCCGACCTCAATGAATGTTATGCTGCAAAGTGAAAATGGCCTATTGGGCCTTGGTCCATTTCCATTAGAAGCTGATGTAGATGCAGACCTCATCAATGCTGGTAAACAAACCGTAACGGCGGTAAAAGGTGCCAGTTATTTTTCAAGTAGCGATAGCTTTGCAATGATCCGGGGTGGCCACATAGATCTCACAGTTCTGGGGGCCATGCAGGTGGATCAAGACGGAAGCATTGCCAATTGGATGATCCCGGGTAAAATGATAAAAGGCATGGGCGGAGCCATGGATCTCGTTGCTGGTGCTCAACGTGTTATAGTAGCTATGCAACACACAGATAAGGACGGTACACCTAAGCTGTTGGCGAAGTGCACGCTACCTTTGACTGGCGTTAGATGCATCAAGAAAATTGTTACGGACTTTGGTGTGATTGAAGTAACTGCGAATGGCTTTCTCCTAATTGAGTACGCGCCAGACCTTAGCCCAGAACAAGTCGCAAGAAGTACCGGAGCGCATTTAGAGATCCACAAAGAATGCCGACCAATGATTGTATAGTTGGGAAATCCGTGCGGAAAAGTGCGGCGTTGTTAACTTAACTTAACTTAACTTAACTTAACTTTATGATTGCAGTACAGGGGCATTACTTCGGTTACAACTTTGCAAGCTTAAGTCGTATTTCAACAAAGCAATTTGTTTGTACGAACAGGCGGATTTCTAGAGGTTACAACTTTGAGTGGTACAAAAAATCTAAGGAAAGGCGATATACTTTTTAGAGAGGGTGACCCCTCTGACTGCATGTACGTGGTAAAATCAGGTAAACTCGCCATCTTGAAGACGAAAGGGGCGGGAGAGATCATCCTTGCAGAAATCGGCGCCGGAGATATGGTTGGCGAGATGGCTTTCTTTGACAGTAGGCCTCGAAGCGCTGGAGCAAAAGCCTTAGCCGATACAGTTGTCATAGTACTTCCATTTAATGCCCTGAATGTACAATTCAAGACATTCCCAGAGTGGCTAAAAGCGATTATGCGTTCAATCAACAATCACCTGCGAAACGCAAATCAAAAAATTAAAAATCTCGAAAAATCAGGAACTGAAGACGCAGCAGTGTTTCCGCCGCATACTGTAACAAGGCTGATTGGCATTCTCGCATTGGTCACTCATAAATACGGCGAAAAAGATGACAAGGGGTTTGTCGTTCCATCAGGAACTCTTCGAAAATACACTATTCAGGTTTTTCAACAACCGACAAATAAAATGCAAAAAATGATTGAAATGCTTCAAGCCTTTGGCCATATGAGCTCAGAAGACCTCGGAGAAGGCCATGTAAAATTGACGGTATTTCGTCCAGAATTTCTATTTGGCTTTGTTGAGTTCTACAATGATTATCTATTTAAAGAAGATTCGAAGCGAACCACTGTAGTAGAAAAGGAAATGAAAGCCATTCAAGCTTTACTTTTTTATGGAGTCAAACAGGTGTCGGACGATAATGGCTTTGTTAAAGTAAATCTCACTAGCATGCAAAATGATTCAATGAAGGATTTAAATTATTTATTTAGTGTCGATGATGTCGACTCTTTAGCTGCAAAAAAACTAGCTTCTGATAAAGTATCCGAAGTTGGTGGGCAATTGAGTAGCAAGTTTAATTTGTCTGAACTGCAAAGTATTTATCCATTTTGGGAGCTCATACATGCTCTAAAAAAAATAACTAGAACTGACTGAAAATGCATTGTCCACGCCTACCGGATCTAGAGTATTTCTAACTATTAATAATGAGGGTGTTGGAATAGTCAACATATTCCAACACCCTCATTATTAAAATCTCCAATCTGGATCAATTTTCGATTTAAATTGAATTCCATAAGTCCCTCGAGTCCATTTTGACCAAGGCCAGACTGTTTTAAACTAATCGAGCTAAATATTTCTGCCCCGAAGGAATCGGAATTGAAAATAATTTTAGATACCTCAAGCTGCTGCGCAATTTTATGAATTCGAGAGAGATCTTTGGTCCAGACATAAGCGCTCCCAGCATAGGCTCCAGAATTTAAGATCTTAGGTAGATCCGTGAAATACTTAAAACTCTGCAAAAATAAAATTGGTCCAACCAAGTCTTGTTGATGTAGCGTCGAACAATTTGTAAGATCTTCGTATATTGTCAATGGCACATGACAGGACTCGCTTGCACTGGTTATCGTTTGGCTAAAATACACTTTTGCGCGATCTTTTTTTGATTGCTCAATATAGGTTTCAAATCGATTTTTTAAGAGTTTGTTGGGTAATGGGCCGATCTTGGCACTCAACATATCTTGATCTACCAGCGCTTCAATTTGTGACTTGAACTCGACTTTAAATTCAGCTAAAAATTTTTCTTGAACGAGAATTCGATTGATTCTATTACGTCCATAAAGATGAAACTCTAGGCCTAGAGCAAGTATTTTTTGCACGCTGGTTTCAAGCTGGCTGTCAGCGAACAAAATAGCAACATTGTTCGCTCCCAAGGATAAAAAAATACGCTTTTGATTCTCAGCGGCCAATTTATGAATTTTTTCACCCAAGGTATTCTCACCGTAAAAGCGAAGATACTTGATTCCCGGATGTTCAGCAAAATGAATGGCAAGGTCCTCTCCCCGGCCAATGAGTACATTGAAAACTCCGGCTGGAATTTGCGCCTGAATCGCAAGCTCAGCGAGCTTCAATGTGGAGCGAATTGAAAATTCACAAGGGTAAAGAATAATCAGATTTCCACAAGCCAAAGAGGCTGCTAGATTTTCTAGAATGACTGCAAAAGGCCGCTGCCAATCAGTCATGATACCAACAATCCCGACAGGAGAATTCAATTGAAATTGCATATTTAATATCAGAAAACATAGAACTGTTTTCGAAAATGGAGTCTGAAGATTTGGGCATACCACTTGAGGCAGCTCGAAAAATATGCCAGAGG
>JAYVXS010000048.1:0-7995 GCA_043784965.1 Bdellovibrionales bacterium | reverse complement strand
AAATCAGCAATTGATCTGGCTACCCTTTTTAGAGCAAGCTGCCTACGCTCGGACATAAAATCAATTTTAAAGTATTCATTGATAAATTTTTGCTCCATAGACATTAAGAGCTCCTCACTTGAAAGCTTGGAGTTTGGAATTTTTTGACTTCTTTGTGCAATTCGGAATTCAATACAGCCCCTGATCTCATCATTTATAGATTCCATTTCGATTTCTTTTTTTTGATTCTCCCAACAGGATGAAAAAGCCAAAACTTGAAATCGATCAATACAGGGGCCGCTAATTCTCGATAGATAATTCTTCAATTTTGCCTGAGTACATCGACATTTCTTTTTTGAATTCATAGAAAACTGGCCGCAATGACAAAGATTCGTAGTCGCCAATAACAGAATATCGGCCGGAAATTCTTTGAAATGACCGTTTCGTGCAATGCTTAATTTAGCATTTTCAAGTGGTTCTCTGAGGGCTTCTTGGATTTCTCTGTGAAATTCCAAAAATTCATCCATCACGAGCGTCCCTTTATGAGCTCTGGTGATTTCACCTGGATGCAATTTTACACCTCCTCCAAGAAAAGCAATTGTCGAAATACTATGATGAGCGTTGATCTCTGGTCTGCCATTGAAACTTTCAAAACGATTTTGCTTAAAATATTTTTGTACTTTCTGAATCTGTTCCAGATCGGATTGCGACGCAGGCTCAAGTAGTTTTGCTGCATTAGAAACCACTGTGCTTTTACCACTGCCAACTGAACCGGCGATTAGGCATGGGTGCTCACCCAGCGCAAGGATTTGTATAAGTCTTGCTGCTGATTTTGAAAATTTTAATTTAGGAAGAGAGGCCTTTTGGATCGTTTTAAAAGTTTCAATCTTTGCCTCTATCCATTTCGGAAGTAGGAGCTCCCTTAGAGTTTCAACTTCCAAATGTGGCTGACTCATTTCAGTTTGAGGCCCCACGAGTATTTCAAATTTATTGAGATCTGCAAACTCATCTAATTGATTATAGGCCTTTATAACCTCACCTTTAAGGCTCAGATTACCAACGATCAACCAAGGCTTTTGCGACTTTGATTTCAATTGTATTTGCCCAGTTTCTTGTAGGATGGCGACTGCAATTGCAAGCTCAAGACCCCGATTACTTTTTTTAAAATATTGGGGTTTAAGATCCACTAAAATGTGCTGAGCTTTTGGCAAACGAAAACCTTGTGACTTAATAGCCGATTGAATTTTCGGAATGCTCTCCTTCACAAGTGCATCGGCTTGCCCCAAAATTGAGATCTGTGGCAAACCTGGCATCAAGCTAATTTCAATTTCAAAAGCTTCAAGTTCAAAACTATGCTGAGTGATGGAGTAAAACTTCATACATGACAGAATCTGCAATTTTGGTTTCGAAGTGATTTCGCACTTTAACAAGCCTGAGACTTTTTCGAAGCGGAATCCGGAAAGGACTTAGCTAATTCAATCTTCCAATTGTGACAATGGATGATGCCGCTCAATTGTATCAGTCAAATTTTTTGTCGTGACGCTAGTATAAACTTGAGTGGTTTGAATGCTGGCATGACCAAGGAGCAATTGAATGGACCGAAGATCAGCACCCGACTCAAGTAGCGCTGTTGCACACCCATGACGAAAACGATGCGGACTTACCGGCTCATCAAATCCGGCTTTTGCCGACCACGCGGCCAACCAGCGCCAAATATCGACTCTAGAAGGCCGGTGACCGCGATCATTGATCAGAATGGATGGAGTCGATTCTTTTAAGAGCTGTGGCCTTGCTTCTTTTAAGTATTTCTTAAGTGCCAGACTTAAAACTTCTGTAACCGGTATGATCCGTTCCTTATTACCCTTACCAAGAACAACAAGCCAACTGTCGATCTCGTGATAATTTTGCAGCGACAGCCCAATGAGTTCAGTCACCCGACATCCAAGGCCGTAGAGCAAAAGCAAAGTAATTTGATTGCGAGAAGTTCGTAACTCATCTTCGTTCTGACAAGCTTTAAAAAGCCGCTCAAATTCGCCAAGAGTTAAAGGTCTGGGTAAACCGACCTTCACTCGTGGGGCACGAAGCTCCTTCAGGAGTGGAATTTTTGCGCCTTTTAACTGGCAAAATTTAAAGTACGTGCGAACACTCGAAATCACTCGAGCTTGAGATCTTACAGAAAGGCCCTGGGTTTTCATAAAGCCATAAAACCCTGAGAGCTCTTTATATTTGTTATAGAATTTTTCAAAAAGATCAAGGTCTCGGCGATAGGCCATAATGGTATTTCGCGAACGCCCTCTCACTAATTCTAAATCTTCAAAAAATGGAATCATAAGCTCAAGCGACATAGCCCATTAGCGCCAAAAATATTACGAAACGCAAGTCTTTTAAATGAAAAAACTCACAGCTTTCTTTAGCCTATGAGCTCGCAAAAAAACATCAGAACCTTAGTTTAAAAATTAAGGTCAAAAACTGAGGTCACGCCGCCACAACAAATCCTAGTTTAGAAAGTAGTCACCACTTGGAATTACACAGGTTCCCGTGCCATAAACACCAGCGCTGGTAATACGAATCTGATTCATAAGATGATAAGCAAAGCTCTGCCCAGTTGACGAAAGCACCGACATGCCATCTGCCATTAGGAAGGTATTGCCAAACAAAATTGTAAGCTGGCTTGTACCAGTTGCTGTGACCGTACCCCGCAAGAGGTTACCATAAGGACTGGAGTAGTTCATCTGGCCAGCGGTGCTTGTAAAGCTATACGAAGTGGCCGCGGCGCAACCATAACCTGGCAATACATTGATGACACCGTTCACCAAGACAGGGCCTTCGTAGTATGCCATTCCACCTGTAAATGTTTGGGCGGCGGAGATTTGCACCAAAACTTCAAACCCTGGGTACTTCCCGATCGCACAAGCGATGAAATTAGTTACTCCTCCGGTGCCTCCGCAATTGGCTGCACTAAAGGTACCCAATCCAACACCTATGGGAAGTGGCACCGGTGCAGGAGCACCGCCGCCGCCGCCGCCACCACAAGCTATAAAAACTTGGCTGACTGCCATGAATGCAATTGTAAAGGTGAGGCTACGAAGCCAGCCTTTTTTATTTTCACCTTTTTTATTTTCACCTTTTTTATTTGCATTTGAGGTTTTCATTTTTTCAATCTCCGTTTAATTAATATTTTATATAATTCAATCATTTTAGTTACGGCTCTGTTACTGCTCTGTTCCTACGCTAATTTCCAAGTGCTGCTTTTTGACTAAGACCTTCAAAAGTTCCGAGCAATGCATATGCTGGGCGACCTTGGCCAGCATTATTAGGCACGAGACTTGATGTCGTTACCGGCATCGCTCCATCGGCAAAAGAAGTTAAGAAAGTGCGGCAGTCATATGGAGCCGTATTAGCACCACCGACAGGACCGATTTGCCAGCACATTCTTAAAGGACCCTGCACACCAGTCTTGGCAAAATTTTGAAAGTAAACCGAACCACCAAGAGAACCAATTGAACCATCACCGGTTGCTGTTGTATGATCGATCACTACAACAATTGCACCGTATAGGTCTTGAAAGAATCCATGCCACTGAGTTGCATTCAACCAAACATTGTATTCAGCATTACTAGTACTTGTGTAAGTTGGATGCGTTGTTGAAAGTTGAGCTACGTGATTGCCAGTATTATCAGAAAATGAAATCGTTGTCGTCCCAGCGTATCCCGAACCTGAATTGTAAACACTCATCGATAGTTGAATATTGGTTGGATTTGTAACGCCGCCAGAATTAAAAAACATTCCACCTAGTGCTCCAGCCGAAGCTACGAGTGGGACAGTATTTGTACCTACTCCACCTGGAGTGCCAGGAGGTGTGGGTGCTGCTCCCGGAGGACCTGAAACATTTACCGGATTCATAGTTACGGCTGGAGTATCATTTCCACCCTTAGCACAAGCCGTTAAGTAAGCCGCCATCATTATGAGGCTCATTACTCTAAGAATGTTCGATCTCTTTATTTCTTTCATAACCTGTTTCATAAAATCCCCAATCTGTTTCTCAATCCACCCGAACTCATACTTACTACCTATGCCAGCTGTATGCCGAAACTAGCGCTGGAAGGTATATGTATGATATTGCTATCTTTTAATTAATTTATCTCGATTTGGTTCGGGTGTTATTTTAAAAACATGTGACGATTCTGAGCCAACTCATAGCTATGATTTAAAAACTCATTCATCTGAAAAAATTTAGTTTTATCAAGTAGTTACACATGACTATCCAAAGGGATCCCTAGGCTCCAGTCAGGTTATGCCCTCAGCTCAAAATTAATGGACTTGGACTGTTTAGTCTTTAGACAGTTCGCCGGGGCCCTATGCTTTTTTTGTTGGTCCAGTTATATAGAACAGTTATATAGAACAGTTATATAGAACAGTTATATAGAACAGTTTTCAGGCAGTTGCGACGAAGCTCGGTTTTTCAGTTTCGGTCCCAGTTATGGGTGGGTCAGTAGGTATAAATTGGTTGCCGCGCCTGAAATCAGTTTACCAGTCTCACCGTCCCTGAACTCAGGTTTTCCACATAAAACTAAAAAAAGAAAGAACCCAGTCCGCCGGCTTGGCCATTTAGGTGGTGACTATTCGAGCTTCACTATTCGAGCTTCCAGTTTGGTGACATGCGCGCAAGCTTTGCCTGGGGAAAATAATGTTTTAAAATAACTGGATAAACGTCACCGCCGAGGGCCAAATGTCGAGCGCCCCACTGGCACATTCCAACGCCGTGACCATGGCCACGGCCCGCGAAGACAAAATCAGCGCCACGCTTATCAAAAGCGAATAGCGTACTTTTGAGCTTTTCAAATCCTAGAATATTGCGAAGCTCCTGACCTGAAATGATTCGTGTCGTACGATCGTCTAAAACAAACCTAAGCGATTTCTTTCGACCCGATTTCGTATTTTCAAATTCTTCAATCGCTACAACTTGAGCCTCTCCTAGCTGCAAAATAACCCGTAATCTCGCAGTTAATTCTATTTTAGAAATGCTAAAATTCCAGCTGGAGTGACTCTCAAATGGACAAGACTCATCTACCACTGTGCCGATTTTCTCGCTGTTTCCCCAAACTTCTGAAGGCTCCTCGGTATGTCCGCCACAATCTGCATGGTAATAGACTGAATGTAGTCGACCATTTTGATTTTCGAGAACTATATTCCGCGTCTGGCGAACTGCCGAACGAATCTTATCGTTACCGGATAAATACTCAAACATTTGATCCGCTACTCCACTCTCAAGGTCGTAAGGCTTGTTTTTGGAAATTAGAATCTTTTTCATAGCGTAACTTCTCGATGCAATTGCCTGAGCTTTAAAGGCCTCAATTGGAAAGTTCGAAGGCATCTCCTTAGCTAGAACTCCGACTAAATATTGTTCAAGTTCAAGCTCAGCTATGATATCAAAGTTTTGATCGTGGGGAACGAATAGGATTTGGCCAGGAAATACTTTTTTATTTATACTAATTTTTTTAGCCTTAATCTGCAATTTTTCAGATTTGATTTCACACCTAGACTTGCTCTCGAGATTCAGCAAAGCCCAACTTTTCTTTTGCGGCAAATATCGTACGATCATCTGTGCGTGTTTTGAATTGATGATTATTCTTGAATCCAAACAGCGACGAGCGTCTGTAATCATTTTAAAATCTTCAAGTCTAAGGCCAACTGAATTTTGTTTAGAAAATACTCGAACACGAACCTCAATGGCGAAAAGCTTTTCGCTCACCGCTGTCAAAAAGAAAAAAAATAAGAAAACTCTGATATACGAATTCAAGCGCATCCTTGCACCCAACTATTACAAAGTCCGATATAGACCTACATCATAGACCTACATCATAGACCTACGACATAGACCTACGACATAGACCTACATCATAGTCACACTATAGCGCACGCGAATCAACTCGCCAGGACTTACCTAGTGCTTCCAAAAAACTTTAGACAAAAGTCTGGCCGCACATTTCTAGCCGTGAATTTGATCATATATCGTTATTGATTAATGCTTTCAAATGCTGCCATGCCTCGCGTTTAAGCTCGGGGCGTTCACGCATTTCTTCTAGCGAGTGGGTAAGGAGAGTTTGGCTACCCGAAATTAAAATAGCCTGGCCAATTTTTAAATCGGTGTGTGGCATTAGAAACTGGGCACATTCTTTACCAAATATTATCAATATATTTTTGTTAAAAATACCCGGCTCACTCTTCGCGAAGACATCATGCTCTGCATTTTCATGAGGCGGCTTGAATTTCTCAAGTTTCAACTCAAGAATATCAAATTTTTTTGCCTTTAAAGCTTTAGCTATATTTAACAGAATGACTCTGGCCTCTTCGCTCAGAGTCGCCACCGCAAAATGATAGCTCGTGGCAACGACTCTTGGCTCAGCTGCTAGTGGAAGCATAATCGACTTCGTCCCCAGAACATTTTGTACATACTCAAAATAGGATTTTAACATATAGGTCCTGGTGTCTCCCAATGACCTATAGAAGTCAAAATATTAGACCTCTTGCATAACTAGTCGCGAGATAAAATGATGGGATCCGCTCCAGATCAAGGATTGAGGGCAAAAAAAGACGAGGAATACATACTTTGTATTTTGAGTCTTGTTTTTGCCTGAAGACGCAGATCTGGAGCGGATTACAAAGCTTTGGCCGCGACTAGCAATGCAAGCGGTCTATTAGCAAAAAACCACAATAGATATTTAAATAAAAAGGCAAAAATTTCCTCGGTCTTGCGACCTGATCCGCATATTTTTTTGGGCCAGCCCTTTAGATGCAAGTCAAATCATCCGTTTAAAAAGCAACGCTTAACTTGAAGGAGACAAATATGGATGAACTTAGAGACAATATGGACCCAAGCAATACCTTTAGCTCCAGTGAAATATGCTCTGATGACTATCTAAATTGTGCCCTTTGCGGCCAAGCACTTAAGTTCACTCACCAGATTGACTATATAAGTTTAAGCATCAAAGAAGAAGCGCATTGTTCATGCTGCAAGATAAAACTGAAGAGTCGAGACTATACAATGCAATAATAAATAACAATAAGGCAGTAGACACCAATGCCGAAAGAGATACCCACCGCCGCTAGTAGCTAAATCATTTTAGACTTTTCTTAATCAGCTACCTCTGCCGGCTCACTCTCATTTAATTGCAATAAAATTCTCTCTGCTAAAATTTGATTGAAACCATGTAGACTTGCAATTTGCTCTAACTTAGCTCCCTTGATATCATCGATCGAGTTAAAGCGCTTGAGCAGCTCCTTTTTTCTCTTTTCACCTAGCCCAACCACAAAATCCAATTCGCTCGCTAAACTTGTCTGATCTCTGAGCTTTCGATGATACGTTATTGCAAATCGATGAGCCTCGTCTCGAATACCCACTAAAACCTGAAATGCCTCACTTGCTGGCCTGAAGGTAACAGGATTTGCCCGCCCCGGAAGATAGAATCTCTCTTCGGTTGCGGTCACCTCGTGATCACTAAACGCCCCCTTAGTACGAGCTTTAGCCAGACCTACCACTGGAATATTGCGTTTCATTTCTGCCAGCACTTCCACCGCAATTCCGAGTTGACCCTTGCCACCGTCAATCACAATCAGATCTGGCTCTTCCCACTCAGAGTGCTCAAGTCTGCGGCTCAATACTTCACGCATCGATTCAAAATCGTTTGTTCCCTCTACTGTTTTAATTTTATAGCGACGATAATGATCTTTTGCAGGCAGCCCCTCTTCAAAAACAACTTGAGAGGCAACACTTTCAGATCCTTGAAAATTTGAAATATCATAGCATTCAATTCTTCTTGGAATTCTTGGTAAATCTAATTTCTCTTTAATTTCCTCAAGACCAAGTGCCCGCTTTCTATTTTTTGAAACTTGTTCATCATACTTTGACTTCGCATTTTGATTCGATATAGCCACCAACTTTTGACCCTTTTCATCCGTTGGAAATCGGACAACAACATCGTGACCAGAGCGCTCCTTGAGGACCGCTTGCAAAAG
>JAYVXS010000047.1:0-8034 GCA_043784965.1 Bdellovibrionales bacterium | reverse complement strand
AATCTCTATCTCCGACATCTCTTACTCCTTGGGTTTGATTATTTATCGTCAACCAAGAAGGCGCCTTTTTGGTTTCCCTAACCTGTAGCGCTATTACATATATGAAGTCTTATGCCGGCCAAAAACTACAGAGCATTCAAAACAAATTTGACGGACCCAAAGGGTCCTAAAGGAGGTGCATTATGAATAAAAAAATGACGTTACAATTAAGTGCTTACCCAAAAGCTATGCGCGAGTTCGCCGAAGAAAATCTAAATATCAAATTTCTCTGCGGAGCATTGCTTGGTCTTTTGTTTTTGATGCTCATGCTCGTTCTGTATCTCGTGAAAAAAGGTCCGACAGTGATCGCACTTGATAACACTGGATCAATTGCGAGAGTTGAATCAAAAATCACAGACATTCAGATCGAATCAGCCATCAAAGAATACATCGGCTACCGATATTCTTGGGACGATAAAAATATTTCTGATGAGATTGGCAAGGCAAAGTTCTTTGTGCTTCCAAGCCTTGTTTCCGCGTTCGAGAAATCCATGGCCGAAACAATGAAGTTCGTTCGTGAAAAGAAAGTACGACAGCGAGTATATCCGAAATCTGTATCGGTGGATTTGAAAGAAAAGAAGGTCACTGTTCTTGCCGACAGAATCACCGAGTTCGACAATTTAAAAGCAGCGACAGAAATGCGGCTGACTTTTCAATTTTCGACCGACGACCGTACCGTCATAAATCCTTGGGGCGTTTATATTACCAAAGAAACGGAAGAGGCCGCACGATGAGTAAGATCATTTCGGCACTTATCGTTCTAATTTTGTTTGCGCCTTCAGCCCATGCCCAAGTTCGCAAAGTGACGGTCAAAAGTGATGACATTTTGACTGTCAAAACTGCACTCGGGATTGCCACGATCATTCAACTTCCTGAAACGATTGGCTCTGCAATCATTGGCGATCAATCAGGGTTCAAAGTCGAATATCTTGATCGTGCCGTTACGATCAAGCCACTTCGCTGGGGAGTGAAAACGAATTTGTATCTGGTCACTGAAAAGCGACGATACAACATTCGATTGCTTACTCTTCCGCAAGCATCTGCGGACTACATCGTTTACGTCAAGGCTCCTGATCCGGCGCAGACCGCTACAAAATGGGTCAATCTTGGGAAGTCTGAGGAAATCGACGGTACAAAGCTGACCGTTCGAAAAATTGGTTTTTCTGAGAGCGGCTTTATTTTGTTTGATGCAACTCTCTCTTTGAAATCGTCAAAAGATTTAGTTTTAAAGCCGGAGGCTGTTTGGATCAAGCAAGGCACCGATTCAAAAGTTATCAATGGTCTTTTCTTATCGACTACAAAGCTATCACGGGAAAAGCCTATTTTGATTGGGATCTCGCTTGCGAAGTCGGATCTCAAATCCAAAAAATCTGTGACCGTTGAGATTCAGCTAGAAAAAAAGATTTCAGTAACACTGTCAGAGGATATTTTATGGAAGTAAAGCAACGAGCGCAGGCTTTTTTCCAAAATCTAAAAACTAGCGTTTCAAAATTCAGAGAAAACTTTGTCGAGAAAAATGAATTCAGCCAAAAGGTTGAACTTAAATTCAAAACTTTCAAAGTTATTGGATTGATCGGCGTTCTGGTTTTTGTCGCCGTTGTCTTTTTGATGCCGACGGATATTCCGGTTGAGTTCACGGAAAAGATTGATCGGCCCGAACCTAGCACAAGTCGGGACAAAACTGACAACGACCCGAATCAAGCTAGCAGTTCAGCTCAAGGGCTCTGGGGTTCGCCAAAGATGCCAACGGCTCATGGCGGTGACGCTTCACAGGTGAATCACAATACTTCGATGGTCATTGGCTCAAAGGGTGGCAACGCAAAAACAGAACTTCGCGCCGGAATCAGGCTTCCGCTTCGTATTTTAGATAAAGTTATCGTGTCGCAGGACTCAGTCCCGATCTTAGCTGAACTGATTTTAGATTCGCAGACGGACTCAGGTTTAAAGCTTGCGGCTGGCACTAGGTTTTATGGTGAAGCAAGTTTTCAAAAAGGATCGGACCGCGCAACGATTCGGTTTACGCAGATTTCTTTACCCAGCGGACAAATCAGAAAAGTTTCAGCTCTTGCTTTAAGTAAAGATGGCCAGCCCGGAGTTCCAGGCCGAGTTTTTTCAGACGGAATGAAAAATACCGCAGGCCAAGTCCTCACGACATTTGTTGAAGGACTTGCCGCAGGAAGCATGGAAACCGACATCTTGGGCCGCCCTAAAGGCGGAATCGAAAACGGCTTGCTCGGTGCGGTTGCTGCCACTGCGCAGTCTCGCGCACAAAACTACGGTGAAAAACTAAAAACAGAACGCGAGTGGATTGAACTCAACTCCGGCGTCGAATGTGACGCTGTGTTGAGTGATGCGCTCAAACTACAAGAGGGAGGTGATACTTATGAGTGAAGATAAAAAATCAGAAATGACGGACCGAGGATTTATAATTCTGGTAACAATGGCCACTCTTTTTGTTGGCTGGCTCAAATTTAAACCAGAGATTATCGCCTGCTATACCAAGTTTCGTTACGGCATCGCAGTCGGTATCACGATCAGCATTCTTGCGATCTACATTAAGATCAAAAACAAGTTACTCGCAAGTTTCAAAGAAACCGATATCGAAAACGAAGTCATTGGCCCTTGCAAAGACGAAGATTCAGTCTTTGCTGGTATTACGCCAAAGGGTAAGTCAGTTCATATTAAGCAATCGCATAGGCGGATGCACACTCAGGTTGTCGGCACTACAAACGCCGGTAAAACTGAGTCGGTCATTGTGCCTTGGGCTGTTGACGACATTAAAAAGGGCCGCGGCCTTCTTATTATCGACGGAAAATCTGACCGTAGCCTTCTTGATAAGCTTTACGCCTATGCAAAAAGGCATCATCGAGAGGGTGACTTTAGGATTCTGTCACTTTGCAACGTGGACATCAGTCATACATTCAATCCGTTTACGAATGGGTCTGTGCTTGAAGTAGCAGAGCGCGTGTTCGCGGCACTGAATTTCGAAAATGAATATTTCAAAAGTATTCAGTACGACGCCTTTCTCCACTGCCTGCTTTTACTGGAAGACGCCAAGGTGAAGGCGACTCCGTTCCGAGTGATCGAATGCCTGAAGCATGAAAAGCATTTGGCGAACCTTGCAAGTCAATCGTCGGATTCAAATCTTCAGGCATGGGCCAAAGATTTCCTAAGCCTCAAACGTGAAGACCGCGAGCAACGAACGAGCGGCCTTGTCGCACAACTTCAAAGTTTTGCCGTCGGTGAAACGGCAACGCTTTTCAATAGCGAAAATTCAGATATTGATTTGGAGCGCGCGCTTGAAAATGGTGAAATCATTTACTGTCAGTTGCCAGCTCTTAAAATTCCAACGCTTGGTAAAGCCACGGGGAAAATTATTCTCCAGTGTCTTCAGAGTGCCGTATCTTCAAGACACTTAGGAAGATCAGAGCACAACAACTTTTTTTCGGTCTACTTAGATGATTTCACTGAGTATCTGACACCGAGCTTTGTGACCCTGCTTAACAAATCCAGAAGTGCAAATGTTGCGATTGTTTTCGCCCATCAGGCGTTAGGCGATCTTGAGGAACTTGGCGCTGGCGTCAAAAATACGATTCTGACTAACTCAAATTTGAAGGTCTTTATGCGGACCAATGAGCCCGAATCGGCTGAGTATTTCTCGTCAGTAATCGGAACAATTCAGACCGCCAAAGTTACCGAACGACAAAAAGACGGTTTCATGGGGGCCACAAAAACCGGCGATGGCTCTGTAAGGGAAGCTGAGGAGTTCAAGTTTCATCCGAATCTTTTTAAGCAAGATCTTGGCGTGGGAGAGGCGATCATGGTTTTGCCACACGCGAACGGGAGCCTTCCCGTTCGGATTAAATTCAAACGAAGCTTTGATCTTGATAAGCCAGTGATCCCGAAACTTAAGAAGTCAGCTCCGGCGGGAATGCCTACAGCTACAGATGAAAAACAAAAAAATGAGCAGACCGAAGCCGTCAATGAGCTGTTAACAAAAGCGGCTCACCAACAAAAGGAGGCCGCATGAAAATTATATTTTTGGCACTTGTAGTTGCCTTGTCCGGCTGTAGCCACTTGCCGAAGTGCGGAAATCCTGAAGGCTCAGGCGTTGTGTTGGCTGGTAAAGACACCTGCCAAGTTCGTATCCGTCAGGTGACTGTCGGTTCAGATTTGAAAATTCCTGAAAGTCTTAAAAATTCAAAACTGTCGCAATTCACTCTTGAATGGGTCGAACCAGACTTGAAAGACGGTCGTATCGAACTCGGCCATTTTGTTTTGGTGCAAACCTCTCAGACAAAGGATTCCAAATGAGACAGATGAACGATCAAATTACCAAGGAGGCTTTAGAGTTTGCCGCACGCTGGGGGTTTCTGACGAAAGATTTATTCTACGATTTTATTTGTCGAATGAGCATGGCGCAAAACTACCGCTACTGGCGCTCGCTCTCTGAGGATGGGCTTTTCGTACAGTCCAAGGCCTCTGAAAATGTTCTGCTCTTAAGCCATAAGATTCGTCGACAAATGTTCGGGGAATCTGCGCGACCTTCGAGATTGCCAGCGTATATTGACCATGATTCGATTGCGGCCCGGTTTATGATGACGTTACAGCAGACCGAACTCGTTAGCCGCTACTGGCTCGAAAACGATCTAATGAGCAATCCGCTAGACACTTATGACATTCTTGGATCAGCACGCATTCATCGAATACCAGATGTTGTTTTTGATCTTAAAACATCAACTGGCGTGGTTCGCTGCGCTTATGAGGTTGAGAAAACTACGAAGACGCAAAGTCGCTATTCAAAAATTGGGCTGGCGTATCTGGACTATTCAAAGATCAATTTGATTCTTTTTGCCTGCGGCAGTCTTGCAACCGAAGTTGCGGTCAGCCGTGGGTTTCAAGGCAAAGCCTTTACAGATGCGAACCGAGTTCCCGGTATTTTTCTATACCCAGATTTCACGGCACTGGGACTTAATACGAAAATTCGGTTCGGCACGCGTGAGTATTCGATTCAGAATTTTTTAGAAGTCGTCACAAAGCAGATCGTCGCAGCGGGAAGTTCTAAAAGAAATCTAAATGAAAAACCCATTTCATTTAGAAACTCAGCAGAAAGTGAGGCCGAATAAAAAAAATCGAAGAAAAATCAAAGACATGGGACCCACCCAACTCCGCCCCCTTGAAACAAGTTTCTTCCTGTCCACCCCCACCCAACGAGTTGAGTGAAGGTGGACAGGAACCAGGGGGCGGAGTTGGGTGGGAATACAAATTAGGAAATAACAATTTAAAATAGGAGGTGGATATATGAAGGAGGAAGAAGAAAGAGAAGAAAATAAAGACGTAAAAACAAATGCAGCGGTGACGAAAAAAGAAGGTCGGATTGTCGTAAGTGTTGAAGCTGAAGCGGCAGTCGCAGAATTTACCGATGCCGTAAATGACGGCTTTGATGCAGGACGAGCGAATCGTTATGAGGTCGCAAGCTATATGATCTTATGGTTTAAGAATCATGGGCCAGATGACGCGATTTCAGAAATTCGCCGCCGCTCGGCAAACGGATTTTCGATGCTTGATGCGGTTCTTAAGAAGTATAAGGGCTTCGGAGAGTTGCCGTCCGATATTCAGTCCGCACTGGATAAACATTTCTTTGGCGAAGCCGCCAAAGATCAGAAAAAGGCAAAAAAGAACTTGAAACAAGAGTGTATCACAGATACACTTATTGAAAGTGATGCAGCATGAGTCCAAAACAATTCAAAGAAATTCGAGAACAGCTTGGACTCACGCAACCAGAACTAGCAAAGCTTTTAGGGCTGTCAGGAAAAGCGCCGATCAGCCATTTTGAGATTGGCTTTAGGACGCCAAGTCCGCTTATCAGTGCCGTGATGACCTACTTGGAAAGTCTGTCGGAACGAAAAGCTGCGGCGTTTATTGAGGAGTTTCAACGGCACATTGATGAGGCTCAGAAATCCACCAAAGGCCGCACGCGTGGGTAGAAAATCCACATATAAAGCGGCGGTGGATTTAGATAATGAAGGGATGATTGTAGAGCTGGTGGGTGTCGCTGATAACTCAGATGATGCCGAAGCCAGGCGCGAGCGAGTGCAAACTCTGATCGCAAAAATCATCCTACTTGGTCAAATACGAGGGCGACCTCGGAAGGAGGCAACTGATGAAGAACAAATCGCAGCCTGACGTAAACTTAGAATCTGGCACGGCACTTCTTATTGGGTGCTACTCAAGAGTTTCGACCGACGAGCAGGCAAATGTTATCGAAGGATCACTCGATAACCAGCGGCACCGAATGCAGTCTTTTATCGACATTAAAAATATGCAAGAGCCTAACTGGGGTCACTTGGTGGAGTATTTCGTAGACGATGGATACTCTGCAAAAGACACCAACCGCCCTGCTTACGCACGGATGATGAAGGCTTTAAAGTCCGGCAAAATAAATGCTGTGATGGTGACGGAGTTGTCACGTTTGTCGCGAAATATTCCTGATTTTTGCGATTTCCATAAGATGCTTGAAAGTCAGGGAGCAAAGTTTTTTTCGATCAAAGAACAATTTGATTCGAGCACTCCAGCCGGAAAAATGATGCTCTATAATATGATAAATTTGGCGCAGTTCGAACGAGAGCAAACGTCTGAACGTGTTGCGATCAACTGCCACTCCCGCGCCCAGCGCGGACTTCTTAACGGTGGTCCCGCAATCCTTGGCTACGACAAAGATCCGGCAAAGAAAGCAACCTTCCTTGTAAACGATCAAGAGGCAAAAGATGTTCGAAGAATTTTTGAACTCTTCATGGAACAAAGAAGTCTAAGCCGTACAATTGATGCGGTCGCGGCAGAAGGTATAAAGCCGAAGATACGTGAAAACGAAAAAAACCGTCTGGTGAAAGCTGGAAGATGGACCGTCGAATCTTTGAGTTTTGTTCTTAAAAACAAAGCCTACATTGCCGTTCGCGACGTCAACAAAGTCAGCAAGAAAAAGGATCAGAGCAAACTCAAAGCGTGGCAAAAATACGGAAGCTATCCAGCTTCTTGGCCCGCGATTGTTGACGAAGTGACGTTCAATACTGCAAACGTCATTCTTACTGAAAATTTCGAACGCGAAAGAATGCGCCTTGATACGTCAGCAACCAGAGTTTTTGCCGCCTCTGGTCTTTGTGTCTGCGAAGAATGTGGACGGAAACTCGTCGGCCAGTCAGCACACGGAAAAATCCAGGTTCACAGATATTACGTCCACTCGTCTAAAAAGGGTGACGTCATCAATTGCTCGGTAAAACGAGTGAAGGCTGATAAAATTGAATTGAAATTGGCTGAATATTTGTCTGATATTTTACTTGAGGCCGGCCACTTTGACCAAATCGAAGAACGTATCAAACAACTTGCGGCGCACTCGCCCGAACAGCTTAAAGCAGACAAGAATCGAATTTTGCTGGAACTCCAAAAACTAACTCTTGCCGTGAAAAATACATTTAAGATCCAGGCCGCACTCGATGCAGAATCTGAAGCCATTCGCGAAACTGCCAGAGAACTCGAAGAACTTAGCCGGAAGAAACGCCACTTAGAGGCTGAACTTGAAAGTTTAAAAGCCAAAGAATTTGAAAAAGGTGACGTTGATGATGCCATCAATGACCTAAAGGATCGCCTTGGGTCATTCCGTAAAGGCTGGATAAAGGCGTCAGCCGTGATGAAGAAGTCTTTGCTGAAGGATCTGGTTTACTTCGTCCTCGTCGGTCCTAAAGGGCTTAAAATTCAATTCCGCTTGAAGCACGATCTGAATAAAGACGTCACCCCTGAGGAGTTAACGGCGGCAAAGATTTTTGAAAGTAACGTCATTGATTTATCGGAAAAAAGGCAAAAAAAATCCGAAGAAGCGGAAGCTACTTCGGAATCTAAAAATTCGGTTCGTTTGAACAATTCGTGGGTTAAAAGGGTGGCGAGATGAATTTATAGAGCTTACAGCAGGTTGAGTCGAATGCTTTAAGATAAGCTAATTCA
>JAYVXS010000046.1:0-8037 GCA_043784965.1 Bdellovibrionales bacterium | reverse complement strand
TTGGATCCGGAAAGCGGCCATTCTCATCAAAGCTTTTTCTGCCTACCGCCCAAACCAAAACTTTCGGCGCATAATCAAGAGGTCTTTCGGTTTCTCGAATAACGCCGTTACGTGACGAAAAACAAATAGCATTTGGAAGACTATGTTTGAGTGCTTTAAGCGTCCCGCCGCCGCCCCAAATGACAATCGAATTCATCTCAAGATTCGAAAGATCTTTTAAAATTGAGCGCGCGCCCTCTACATCTGTATTGGTCGCCATCCACTGGCTTTTACTGTTTGAGCAAAGGCTGTTTATTGCATCAAACGGAGCGCCCTGCCATTTGCTCGCATGTTCTTTGAGGGGCGAAGTAATGGCAGCGGCCATTAGTCCGAGTTTAATTAGGCACTCAAGGGCAGAGTCAAATTCAGCTTCATTGACTTGAATGGCATAAAAAGGCATGTGGCGTTCTTTAAAAAATTCGTAGTGTTCAGCTGGAGAGCGACTATGTAAAATCGGATCTCCAAGCACGGCCGCAAAGCAACGGCTTTCTATAAAATCATGCTGTCTGATTCGCTCTAGAAGACTTGGTTGATCCGGTGCAGATCCGACGTCGGTTCTAAAAAACTGCAGCGTTTGCGATCTTTGACTCCAAAGGCGATACCACTTCCATCTGCCATTTTCAGAAATCGGGAAAAAACTTCTTTTTTGTGGATTCTCAAGTTGCCACTGATGACCCAAAAATAAATCATCAAAGCAATCGATCTTTACAGCCAGCTTCAGTTGGGAATCTGGATAGATTTCTGCGGCTTCGCTCATTGATAAGATTGCCGATTTAATTTGCGTTCTATGAAGCGAAATTAAAAAAGCTTGGTTCCACTCGCATTTTGGATAATCAATTGGCCAGTCGATTTTTAAAGAATATTTCAGGGCGAGCTCGCGGCTGGATTCTAAATTCGCCAAATTACGAAAGCTTAAAATAATGTTTTGATGAGGAATGATCTCGAGTGCAGCTATCATTTCGGATCTGGCAAGCAGATCATCTCGGAGTTCAAAGAAATCCACCCCCCAATTCAATTGCTTTCGCAAAGTTCGAATATGATGTTTGAAAACGGTGAGCACCCCTCCCAGATTGCTAATTTGAGAAGTAAAAAATGACTCTTCAGCTAAATTTTCAAAGTCAAAGCCCTCACTTAGAATTAAGATTTCATCATTTAACTTAGTGAAGTTTTTCTCTCGAACTAAAAAGCGACTCTGATATTCGGCCAGCGCTGTTTGTGACAAATCAAGGCGCGGCCGATCTACGAAAATACGGCCAATTTTATCGGTCGGCCGTTGCACCCATAAAAAATGAAATCCCAATTTGTCTTGGGGTGCAAACCCTGCGCCGACAACTATCACTAAATTCTTGGTAGTGGACTCAGAAAACTCACTATCTAAAGCTTGAAAACACGATTGCTCCAAATTTCTGAAATGAGCTTCGCCAGACTCAGAAAATAGCTCGGCGATTGTTTTTTTTTGGCGACATGAGATTTCATCATCCAGATCTTTTACTAAAACCATGCGGCCTTGTTTTTGAAAGTAGTTGTTCAACCTTTTCGCAAGTGTGGATTTGCCAACGCCCCGATGGCCGATGATCACAAGTTTCATCAATGGATCCATCCCTGGCGAACCGCCTCTTGTAAAACGTCTTGAGTCTTTACCTTTAAGCGAATAGGTCGACCGAGACCTTTTAGAAATATAAAATTAAGGTGTTGCGGACCACTTGTCTTTTTATCTTGCAACAAAGTCTGTAAAGCTTTTTTACGCGAGAATTTTTTGATTTTTGGCAAATCGATCATTTCAAGAAGTGAATGGGCGATCAGAAATTCTTTTGGATTTAAGATTTTTTTATGAAGTGACCACTCTAGAGCGAAATATAGTCCAAACGAAACCGCAGTGCCATGGGCGATACCGAAAGAACTTTCGAGAACGTGTCCCCAAGTATGGCCCAAATTTAAGATCTGTCTATGTCCAGATTGTTCAAATGGATCCTTGCGCACGATCTTATATTTTGCTTGTATTGCCGATCTAAGGCAGCGAGATATATTGATTTCTGGAGACTGAGCCTTGAGTAATTTTTTGACCCAGGGTCCATTGTCTATGAGGGCTATTTTGATGAGTTCGCCACAGGCCTCCGTCGCACGAGAAAGGGGCTGGGGTAAAAGTAGTTGTTTAACAATAAAAGTTTTTTCTGCCGAAAAGAAACTGCCGATTTGATTTTTAAATGACGAAACATTTAGCGCGGTTTTGCCACCATGTGACGAGTCAATGGCTGCCAGCCAAGTACTTGGAATGTGTATCAGTCCAGTGCCACGTTTAAAAATACTAGCAACAAAGCCACCGAAGTCGCCAAGGCTACCGCCACCAACGACGACAAACTTCATACGGCGGGTATCGACCTCGGCACTTCGTTTGAGGATCTGCTCTATGTGTTGATTAAAATACTTGAGATCTTTTAGCTTTTCACCCGATTGAACGGCATATTGGAGCTTGAATTGCCTTTGCCAAAAGCGAAAAGCAGGCGAGTATTTTAATAAATCGCGATCATAAATCAAAAAGCTAGACGCCGAATCGAGAAAAACTTTGCTCAAATGAGTTTTGAAAATAAGCTTTGGTTCCGGCATATTCCTCAGCATTTAAGCCAGCTGGCTTGTAGTTAAACCATCTATATTTGAGCGGCTCATTGGTTTCGCCAAGCGGTAACTCTGTGGATAAGTTCAGGCATTGAATCTCCGCCAAACTTCTCTAGGACGGCATTTGCTAGTACGAGACTCAGAAGTGATTCACCGATCACCGCTGCCGCCGGAACGGCAGTGACGTCGGAGCGCTCAATATGTGCTTTGGCGGATTCGTTAGTTGAGAGTTTCACAGAATCTAGAGGCGACATTAGTGTGGCGAGGGGTTTCATTGCGGCTCTCACAATTAGTGGTTGTGAGGTCGACATTCCGCCATCAATGCCCCCTGAGTGATTGGTCTTAAATAGCAAATTCTTATTCTGTGATGAAGCTTCGTATTCGTCATGTGCCTTCGATCCGAATGATTTGGCTAGTTCAAAGGCCAAACCTATTTCAATTCCTTTAATGGCGTTAAGACTTAAAAAGGCTTTGCCGATTTCGGCCTCGAGACGCTTATCCCATTGTACATAACTACCGAGTCCTATTGGTAGACCATCGGCGATGACTTCAAAGACTCCGCCTAGGGTTTCGCCATTTGACTTGGCTTCATCAATCAAGGCACACATTTTTTGATTAGAAGCTGCATCAAGGGCGCGGCAAGAATGAGAATCGGTAATTTGTGAGAGTTCATCGAGGTTACCAGAGTAAGTTGAGGAATCAAAAATGGTTCCGATTTGTATAACTCTACTGCTGACGCGAACGCCTAACTCCTCTAAGAGCTTTCGTGCAAAGCAGCCTGCGGCAACTCGCATCGTTGTTTCACGAGCACTGGCTCGCTCCAAAACATTTCTCATATCATCAAACTGATATTTTATGGCGCCGACATAGTCGGCGTGACCGGGCCGTGGAGTTTGGACTTGGCGTTTAACTTCACCAACATAGGCTTCGGGCTGCATAATATCGAACCAGTTCTTCCAGTCCTGATTTTCAACCATAAGCGCCACCGGGCTGGCCAGGGTGCGGCCATGCCTCACACCAGAAAGTATTTGAACGTAATCGTCTTCTATCTTTTGACGAAGACTTCTGCCGTAGCCGAGCTTGCGTCGCTTCATATGCTTTTGAATATATTCAGAGTTGATCTCAAGGCCAGCTGGCAGCCCATCTAGAATTGTGACCAGGGCTTTGCCGTGAGATTCGCCGGCGGTTAAAAAACGAAGTTTCATTTAATATTAGCCTTTAGTAGTTTCAATTAGACAATCTCTGTGAGGTTCTCTTGGGGCCTTTTCTGGGGCTTTTCTAAGGGAGTCTAAAACACTATAAAACTCTGGATAAGAAATGCCAACAGAATCCACATCACAGATCTGGCTTTCTCCATCTGCGATAAGGGCCGCAACTGAAAAACTCATCGCAATGCGGTGATCTTGCAAGCTATCTATGCTTGCACCTTTTAGTCTTTGGGGGCCTTGAATCGTAAAGCCATCCTCAAAGGTGTCTATAGTAGCACCCATACGCCTTAGGTTTATGGCCAAGGCTTCGATGCGGTCACTTTCTTTTGCGCGAAGTTCTTTTGCGCCCTTGATAGTGGTCCTACCTTCGGCCTGTGAGGCCACGATGGCAAGTAAAGGGAGCTCATCGATCAGAGATGCTATTTCATATTCAAAAATTTCAGTGGCTTTGAGCTTGGCGGATTTCACTCTCAAATGGCCAACCGGTTCACCAGACATATCAATTTCACAAACCTCAATTTGCGCACCCATGCGAAGCATAATCTTTAAAAATCCGGTTCGCGTTGGATTTAATGAGACATTTTGAATTTCTATTTCTGAATTAGAAACGAGCGTGCCCGCGGCCAGCCAAAATGCCGCAGAGGATGGGTCTCCCGGGACTTGAATCGCAGTCGCACGCAACTTTTGATTTGGCTTGATCTGAATCTCTTGCGAAGTACATAGCAGGTCTACACCAAAGGCCTTTAACATGCGCTCGGTATGATCCCGGCTATGAATTTTACCGGTGAGCTTGCTTGTTCGATCAGCGTAAAGACCTGCTAAAATCAATGCAGTTTTTAGCTGGGCACTCGCAATCTTCAACTCATATTCAATGGATATGAGTGCAATTGAATTGCGAGGTTTAATTTCAATAGGCGCAAATTCATTTTGTGTGAGGACTATATTTGCGCCCATCATTCGAAGTGGCTCTGCGATTCGTTTCATGGGTCGTCTTGATAAACTTTCATCGCCTGTCAAAATGGCTTTACGATTTTGTGCCGCAATCAGAGCCATAAGAATTCTCATGCTTGTGCCTGAGTTCTCACAGTTTAAAGCAGACGCTGGCTCTTGAAATGAATGCATTCCGGTACCGTAAACAATGCAAGAGTCTTTGCGTTGCTTAATGCGGACGCCGAGCTGCTCAAGGCATTTCTTGGTTGATAGGACGTCACCACTTTGCAATAAATTTTCAATCCTGGTTTTGCCCTCAGCGATGGCTCCGAATATAAGAGCCCGGTGAGAGATCGATTTATCACCGGGGACTTGCGCTCTACCGCGAAGGGATTTGGCTTGAGATATAGTTCGATTCAAATTGTGCACCTTCGGCCAAAGACTCAAGCGAGTCTTAATCGCAGCCTCAATCTAGTTCAATCGAGCCTCATGTGAGGCACTGGGAATTTTAGACCTAGCTTCGGGACCCTAGTTTTGTACTGCTGGAGCGGGCTTCTTGCCAAACCAAGTGTGCTTTTTAGGTCCTGTTGGGCCACCACTTGGCATGCCCGCGACTGGTAATACAGTAGGAACATAAGCCGGGGTGATCATTCCTGGGAACTCTTGAGTCACATACTGATTCAATTGGTCCTTCAATTTATCGGTTCGGTCTTCAACACTCATCTTTTGTAGTTTGAGGTCAAATTTATCATGTGAAAGAAGCTTACTAAATAAATCGAAAGTTCTTGGGCCGCGAACAAACATTCTAAGTGGATTATCATTAGATGACATACTGTCGCTCATTGGAGAGCTACTTGAGCCCGTGGTTTGCGAAATGAAATAGTAGACCTCATCACGGGTGCCAGTTTCTAGTTGATCAGCACAAACAAATTTACCCTCTGGTGCGCCTGCAGTCGGCATTAACTTTAAAAGCTCTGGGCTGGGGGTGATCATAAGACAGGTCTTGGTTGAAGCCTTCACTTGAAATTTAAAAGACTCAGAGGTCACAACTTCCCCACGTGCGGTTGAGATGCCTGTACTTTTACTTTGTGCTTGGGTAAGACCAGAGGAGTAATACCAGTCTTTATTCCAAGACATTTTCATGCCCGTACTCGCAGAAAAATTAAAAATATTAAGTGCTTTTACAATAGTTCCGACGACCGGAATTTTTTCAAGCATACTCATCACATTGAACTCAGCACCTAATCCGCCATAGAGGCCATTGTCCTTTCTTTGGCCAATGCCCTGCTCTTGTGAGCTGCTGTCTGAAAAATTAAGTCCGCTTGCAATGACGATGTTCTCAACATGTGGTATATTCACCTGTATTGGTTTTGGATCATTTATCTTTTCAACGAAATCTCGCAAAACTCCAAGCATCATTTTTTCTGGATTTGCACTAGTGGCAGAATTTCGGCAAGCGCTATATGCATTTACCAGAGCATCAGTCATGCTGTTATTAAAATAGCTAAAGCAAAGAGCCTGAGCGAAAGTTGTATCACTTGGCGAGGGCAGAGTTTTACTCTTTAAGAGACTTGCAAAGTTATAAGTTGTGATCGCATTTTGCGGCTGATTTCCGCTTGCTGGGTTTGCTGCTTTGAAATTTCCATGCGCAGTTAATACATCAAGACCTTTGAGTTTGAATGATTCTTCTCTAAATCCAGCGTAATGACGAGCCAGCTTTAGTCCATCAATTTTTGTCGGGACAAGTACTAGACTTTGAGAAGCTCCTCCAGATATAGGAGTAACCACTCCTTCAAAACTTGTCGCTTTATATGTTTCGGTTTGGTCAATTGGCTCAATTGTTAAGATACCAGTCATGCGACTTGCAAGAGCTGCAATATTATCAAACTTAAGAGTGATCAGATCGTCAAAGCGCCCAACTGTCCCTTTAGAGTCAAATGTGCTGGAGCCAACTACATATTTTAGTGCTGCTTCCGGCTTCATACTTTTAGAATCATAGCCTTCTTTTAAAAGAACAAAGTTAAAGCGAAAGTGACCAAAGTTTATTGCCTCAAGTATCGCTCCGCGATCAAGAGTTTGACGAAGAGCAGAGACGGCAAAGTGTAAGCGGTATTGATGAGCTATTGTGAGGCCAAGTGTAGGACTAACTTCATATTGATCGAAGTCACGTTTCGAGTAGACCATTGACATGCTAGATATATCAAGTGGTACCAACTCAGCTGAAGATTGAAGCTTACCTTGAATATCAATCTGAGAGCTAGAAGACCCACCACTGTAGCTATTGACGCGATCTAGTTTCATGCCTGATGAGTATACGATCTTAGCATTTTCTTTCGCTTGAGCTTTTAAGCCCAATTTCAGATATTTAAGTTCGTCATGCCAAGGATTATAGGCAAGCTGCGCATTCACCGAGCCAGAATGACCTGAAAGGGCTTTGAAATTTCGACTCAAAGATATTTGGCGCTCGCTGGTTTTTGGGTTGAATTCAAAAAGCTCCTGCCACGTAATGCAACCATCGCGGTCTGTTTGAAAGCTCTTTTGCTGGTTAGTTTCGTAGTTGATGTGAATGATTTCAACATTGTCGGCATAAATTGCAAAGGGTACATTCATGATAATGGACTTTTGCGCATTGTCTTTAAGGCAAGCCGTCATATTTATGAATTTTTGGTTCACGTCGCCGAATCGAACATTGTTGGCTGCAAAACTTGATTTAATATCATCAACATAAAAGGTCGCACCGTTTTCAGTAACACTTGGGTCGCGATTCATACAAGAGCTTAGGCTGAGCGAAAGGCTCAGTAAGAGTGAAGCAGCCAGAGTAAGCCGTAAGTTAATATTATAAGAAATCATATTTTGCCTCCACGCCCAAATTAAACATATTACGATCTGCAAGATAAACAGTGTCTTGAAGTACATCGAACCTGGTAAAGCTTGCGAAAAATTCAAGCTTTTGCTTTTCTAGTTCAATGGCAGTTTTTATAAAATAACCTTTGCGATTATGATAGCGATACGGACTGATTGTATAAGCTGCCGGAGTTACGTCAGCCGCCATATTGAACATCCCAACAGAAGGAATAACATTAAAGTTTTGGTACAATTTCTTAATTTTCAAAAAGCCTTGGGCGCCATTGTTGCGATCTCCTGGGGCTTTGTCGTTGACAATAGTTGAGCCTACCAATTCGGTGCTAAAGCTTTTTGTCCACTCCGTTTTAAAAGAAACGGCAGTTTCAAAACCACCAAAGCCGAT
>JAYVXS010000045.1:0-8038 GCA_043784965.1 Bdellovibrionales bacterium | reverse complement strand
TGATGCCGTTAAGAAAATAATAGACTTTTATGTAGATGGAAGGCTCACCGACGCCCTCCCTCCGCAAGAAAATTGGGCAAAACGCTCAACTCAACACCAAGTTTGGGATTAAGGCTTTGTCCGCAGAGCGTTTAACGACACGCGTTTTTATCTGAAAACTCAAGAAAAACTTGCCTAAGAGGGCCCAGAGCAGCCATTTTTAGTATTCATTGTTTATAAGGAGTTGATCAAGTGCCAGGAATTATTGTTGTGGGATCTCAATGGGGTGATGAAGGCAAAGGCAAAGTAATCGACGTATTCTCGGCTCAGGCCGATTATGTGGTCAGATACCAAGGCGGAGCAAATGCGGGCCATACGTTAGTAGTCAATGGTGTGAAGACAGTTTTACATCTGGTTCCATCAGGAATACTTCACCCAAAGGCAATTTGCATCATTGCTGCAGGCGTCGCACTCGATGTTGAAGAAGTGGCCAATGAAATCAATGCACTCAAGAGTGCCGATCTTCTGCAAAATCCCGAGCAATTAAAAATCAGCGATTCGGCGACGGTTCTCTTGAGCTATCACCGCTTAATCGATACCTCCCGTGAAAAGGCCTTGGGTAACGAAAAAATAGGAACGACTGGCAAAGGCATTGGGCCGGCATATGAAGACCGGGCCTCTCGCATGGCGATTTTATTCGGAGATCTATTCAATAAAGAAAATTTAAAGGCAAAACTCGATTCTTCATTGAAAGAAAAAAACTTTTTACTCGAAAAATTTTACAAAGTTGAGCCGGTCGATTCTCAAAAGCTATATAAACGCTTACTTGAATTGGCAGAAGTATTAGCTCCCTATCGCTGTAAAGATGCTTCTTTAACGATTCACAAAGCACTTAAGGGCGGCAAAAAAGTTCTATTTGAAGGCGCGCAAGGTACTATGCTCGATATTCTTCATGGGACCTATCCTTTTGTGACTAGCTCATCAACCCTTTCTGGCTCAGCTTGTGTTGGTGCCGGGATTGGTCCAAATGCCGTGCAAAAAATTATTGGTATCACCAAAGCTTATACGACCCGAGTTGGTAGCGGGCCTTTTCCGACCGAGCTCGACAATGCTCTGGGCGAAAGGATCCGAGCCGAGGGCGCTGAGTTTGGCGCCACTACAGGTCGTCCACGCCGCACTGGCTGGCTTGACCTGGTTGCACTAAAATACGCGATTCGAATCAATGGTATCACCAACCTCGCACTCATGAAGCTTGACGTATTGAGCGGTCACAAAGAAATCGAAGTCTGCACAAGCTATAAACTCGATGGCCAAGAGATCAAAGATCTGCCAACTTCGCCAAATGAACTCAGCCGCATTGAGCCGCTTTACAAAATCTTGCCAGGTTGGACTGAAGATATTTCACAGGTTAGATCGATCCAAGATTTGCCACAGGCGGCTCGCGACTACATTCAGTTTATCGGAAACGAAGTAGCAACTCCGATCGATGTTGTCAGTGTCGGTCCCGGACGCGAGCAAACTTTGTGGATTAAACCCCTATTCAATTAGTCGATCTACTGATCGATCTACTGATCGATCTACTGATCGGCCAGACGCCTTTGCCCTAGATTCAGGCGAAAGCGGGCGAAAGACTCTCGATTTTAGAGTGTTTTTTGTGCAGACAAAAGATTTTTTCGCAATTCGTTGACAACTTACCGAAACTTTCAGAGAACAACTGTTCTTTTGATTCTTTGGGAGCCGATAGCTCAGCTGGTAGAGCATATCCCTTTTAAGGATAGGGTCGATGGTTCGAATCCATCTCGGCTCACCATTTTTTCAAAAGAAATTGTGCCCACAGCACAATGTCTTGTTTCAATGCCGCTTACTTAAGTCAAATCGAGGCGTGACGAGCGAGGTGACCGAGTCGTACTTCTCGTACGGCGAAGGGAGACCGAGTGAGGAACAACGAGGAGTTGGCTTAAGTAAAGTGGTATTGAGGCCTGTGTTCCCATCGTCTAGCGGCCTAGGACACCTCCCTTTCACGGAGGATACACCGGTTCAAATCCGGTTGGGAACGCCACTCTTCACTTTCATTCATTTTGGCAATTGTAGCAAACGGCTTTCGCAAGTCGTATCGCAGAGTTGCGCCCTCTAAAACTGGGTTCCAACAGAGCTTTTTGAGGATTTCAAGCTTCTGCTCAAGTGTCCCATCATTCCAAAGTGATTTCGCATTCTTACTGAGTTCCAATACTGTTTGCGCCGTAAACTTCCATGCATCACTTATCTTATATTGGGCATCCTCTAGAAGATTCGTGAAGTGACGTCTATCACTTTCGATTTCTTCAAGCTTCATACGATAGTCAGTATCCCGAATCACACCACCAGCAAGCAAATCGAGATATTTGCTTTGTCGCTCATGCAACTTTGCAAGAGCCTCACGAAAGCCCTGCATCTCTCGCCTGATCGCCTCTTTGGCGCTATCATCAGCATCATTTAAGGCTTGAGCGATCTGTTCAGCAAAACTCTTCGAGATCTGTACTTTTTCAACAACGTTTTCGAATTTTGCCAAGAGATCTCCTTCTAAAACATAAGACCCACGCTGAGACTTATGAATTCCACGAGAGTTCGAGCAGCGATAGTATCGAAACTCCTTTTGTTCCCCCGTCTCCTTAATTTTCTTCTTCGCATGTTCGCAAGTGATCTGCAAGCCGCACTCAGGATGCCCACACCGGAGCCAGCCGCCCGAGAAAATACCCTTCTCAGTTGACTCTTTTCTTCTTATTTTCTTGTGACCAAATCGAACATCAACAGCATCAAGAATTGGTTTTGAAATAATAATTTCATGCTGTCCTTTATATTCAGTGCCCTGCCAATCAAACTTTCCACGGTAAAATTTGTTCTTAAGTCGACCCTCGATACCCTGTTGAGAGTATTTCTTCACGGCGGACGGAGGAACAAAGCCTTCGTCGATAATTTGCTTCCTGATGGCAATTACCGAATATCCTTGCGCGCAAAGCTCAAACTCTCTGAGAACCATGCTGACCACTCGCTCGTCTGGATTTTTAACGATGATCGTACCACGCTTGCGTTGCCGTCCATTCACGTCCGTCTTATACTGATGAATGTAGCCAAGAGGAGCGTGATTATTTGGGAACCAACCATCTTCCGCCTTCTTTTTCATGGCATCAAGCACCTTCATGCTTAGCCGCCTTGAGAAATCCTTGTTGCCAACCGCCTGATAATCTCTGGCCGAAAAATCTGATTCTGAACTATTTTTGTGAAGTATTTTGTTGTCTCGTACATAGTGAAGAACAATCCGATCTTGCCTTACCAACTTTTCATTGTATTCGTTATCAGTTAAATTACGGGCCTCTCTGTCACCCATGTAAAACAGAATATGACGAACTTTATTCTTCAAAGCATATTCGATAGCTCGATGATATTGTGTTCTGTTCTCAGAGTCCTTTGCTGACTCTGCCATCTTTATCGGATCAACGACCAAGTTGAGATCATAATCAGCTATCCAACTTCTGACTTGCTCCTCTTGCAAGGAATGAGAGGCGCCTTCTTCTTGCCGCTTTGTGCTCACGCGGAGGATCGCGATCGCTTTATTGTTATTTCCCATCCATTCAAACTGTTTATTTTTAGTCATAACTAACTTCTACTCCGTTATTTCAGTTTTGTCCAAAAGTGCTGAGTTCCAATCTGTTTGGGACTTCTGCCTGATGCTCACTTCTTGGCGGCGGTGCTTTCTTGAATCTGCCTAAGCAATTTGAAGAACTCCAAAACATTGTCGAAATCTGCTTTTGATAAGTTCTCTTCTTGCCTGGGTATATTCTCAATCTTGGTTTCACCACTTGTTGGAGATATATGACCCGCGTGAGTGCGACTGATAACTTTATCAGCTACTGGCAAAGAATATCGATATGGATCTCGCCGTTTACCATTGCCAGTTCTGCAGATTTCTCGATTTGAGACCATCAATCGAAAAAACTTAACCTTGTCTTGCCTCCGACCTCTAATCGAACCAAGTATCTGGCTCGCGGTTCCCTCGCCTTCAAGAGCCTGCAACACTTCAATTATTGCCAAACTAATCGCCGAATATTTCTCGGTGACGGCCAGCTCAATATTAGTCGCTTCGGTATCTGATTCCATATAGACATTATGGCGCACTTCCAAGACTTTGGTCGGAGGGGAGAGAAGTTTGGACTCTTGCAGAATCTCCCACTTCCCGATGTTTTCATATGGATTTAAGAGCTAACGAAAAATCAATCATTCGATTTCAAGATAAGCTAGCCACTCTCGGCATATCAGTTTCAGCCTACAAAGTATTAGAGACGATATTTAGGCAAACGATTATTGTGAGTAGTACAAGCGGATATCATTATGAACGTGATTCGGAGAAAAGATCACTATTCAATAAATCTCTTTCACCTAGGGAGCGACTATCAGCCATTAAAAATTATATTCAGGAATGGGAAGGCAATTCAGGCTATGATTACGGATTCACTTTAGTCTCTATCAATGAAATTGACCGCCATGCTTCACTTTTACATGAATATAAAGCTGCAATTGAAAACCTTAAAGATGTTTTTAAAAATCATTGTGAGATCATAGATAGCGAAATAGCTGAGAACTTTATCGGTGAACTACAACAAAAGTTTAAAGATCTACTCCGCGTAAATGAAAGACCCACCGGACGTTACCTTGATGAGTCAACCCTTTCACTACGACCGGAGAATTTTGATTACTTTAGTCGGTACATTGGCTTCAACTATGGAATCTACCACCCTCTATTTGAAAAGCTCGTAGAGTCCGGTGATGAAACAAAAAACAACTTCTTTCGGTTTCTCTCAGCCAAACTCAATTTTGAATGTGAAAATAACAGCCATATTAAAATTCGTTTTACGGCAAAAATGCTTGGTGACAGAATAAGAAAAAACTCCAAGGGCTACGACCTTCTCGGAGAGGAACCGTTTAAGTTAGGCCTAATCGACAATCGTTTTATTGAAAGTCTTGTCGAAAATCAGCATTCAATGCCCACAATAGGGCCAAAAAGTTTCGCCTCTTAAGCCCCAATGGCGGAGATTTGCTCAAAAGACAATCTTCTCCCTCTTTAAACTTAAAATCACAAATCAATGAGAAACTGAGCATATCAGCAAGACATCCAAATTGTTGATGACTAGCCCCGAGTCAAATATCAACCAAGCGATGGGCGCTCATCGCTTAGGAGGACAATACGATGATTAACAGTGAAGAAAAAGAGTTGGCAGAGCTCAATGGAGTTCTTAAGGCTTACCTACAAGGCTTTCTCGAAGAAAAACAAATTCTTCCAAAATCTTTTGATTTGGAAGAAATGTTTGAGCTGGTCGCAGCTGACAAGAACTTGGCCAGACAGTTCATTTACTATTTTGGGGAAGTTGCAACTAAACTTATCTATGGTCGATTTAAAATTTTAAGAATCTCCGTAAATGGCAGTAAGTAATCCTAATCTATGTATTGGGCCACATCACTAGCATTACACCTTGGGCCCTCTTTTTTTAAAAAACTAAGACTCACATGAGTCGCAAGCGAGGTGTATATGAAATGGTTTAAACACAATTCTGATAGCTCAATTCAAGACGGTGGACTCACACGTCTTCTGGATGATCAGGGCGCAGCTGGCTACGGACGCTACTTCCTTTTGATGGAATGTCTCGCAAGGTCAATAGACCAGCCTGAGCAAACCCCGCGAGCGGAATTCACTCTTCAAAAGTGGGCACAGGTGCTGCGCCTGAAACAAAAGAAAGTTAAATTATTTCTAGAATATTTGCAGAATATTTCTAAAATAAAATATCTAGATTCTGAAAATGGAATTTTGATTGAATTGCTTAACCCTTCGAAAATCCTCTCAAATAGAGCAACGAGTAGCGCGAAGCGGGTACCCAGCGGAGCCCCTAGATTAGATAAGAATATATATTATCAAAAAACAATCGACGAAGAAACGGATCGAATAAATGAAATGCTTTCAAATCCTGCAATTATGGCCGCTGCTTGCAGTAGCGCCGAGGCCAGGAAAGCTTTTAATGAAATTATTAATTCTAAAGGAAGTAACCAATGAAAATTTCAACTTTTTCAGGCACACAAGCCTATGAAATGAAATATGTGAATAATGTATTGGATTTATACTTCGAAGATCTTGCCCTTCAAATTTGCAAATCGTCTTGGTCGCCATTTTTATTCAAAAACGATGATACTGGCCGTCAGATTCGCCTCAAAAGTCATTTCGCTGGCACCGATCTCTTGGTATTCGATATAGATGAGGGTCTGACACTTACCGATGCGATTGAAATCTGCAAGAATGACTTTGTCGTCATTGCTACTACAAAGAGTCACCAAATTGAAAAGAAATCTGGATCAAAAGTTAAACCTCCCTGCGATCGCTTCCGTGTAATTAAAGTTCTAGAACGCACAATAACTTCAGACGTCGAATATCATGCAACCTGGATTTTCGAAGCCAAAAGACTTGGTTGTGTTGATGAGCAGTGTAAGGATATAGCCAGATTTTATTTTCCCTGTCGAGACGTTGCTTTCCAGAATAACGGTGTCAAAACTCAGATTCGTCAGCCAGAACCTGAATCCATACCAGAAAATAGAAATAAGCAAAACATCAAACCTGCTCAAACTAAATGCCAGGCACCGAAAGGAGAGCAAGGCCGACTTTTCAGCTCAACTTTTGACTTTATTCAAAATGGAACTGATAGAAACTGGCACAAGGAGCTTTTGAAAGCTGCGTTGGATTTAAAGGAGCAAGGATATTCATATGACTCCGCCGTTGATCTTCTCAATCGCGCAACAAAGAAATACGATGGCTCCCTTGATGAACATGATTGGCTGGTCATAAGCGATGTTTATCAGAACCGAGGAGGCAAGTTCGAAAAGCGCTCATACGATCTGAGTTTTCAAAATAGAGAACCGTCAAAATTCGAACCACCAAGTGATGATGATTTGGCGAAAACATATAACGATGAAGCTAGTCTCCGGCGAAGTGCCAACGAAAACTCATTAACTTTTCTTGATCCAGCCTTCGATGAACAGTTTAAGATCACATATGGAATAACTATCATTGGTGGCAAAACAGGTCACGGCAAATCCACCGTATGTCACAATCTAATTGCCCAAGCTCTTCTATCTGAGCGCTGTTCAAAACGCATCTTACTACTGTCAAACGAAGAGACATTGGAGGAGACGTACAGCAAGCTTGCATGTCTAATGCTTAGGTATGACTGGAAGCGCGACTACAAAGACAGCTCTGATCTCGGCAAACAACATTTGGTGGATGCGATGTCGACGCAATTATTTAGCAGAGTTACTATCGTGACTTCTAAATCTGGCAAATACGATACATCAGACCTCGATGACGTCAAAAGCATTCTTGAGCATGCTAAAACCGAATCGAAAAAATATTCTCTGGTCATTATAGATTACTTACAGACGATCACGACCTGCAAAAGTCGCCCAAATTATTCGACATGGGAAATCTCAAAAAATTTAGGAAGCTATTTGAAAAAATATGCTCAGGAATCAATTGTCCCCATTATCGTATTTGCTCAACTGAAACCAAATCCAAAGGACCAGTCAGATTTCGGAAGTCGAATCCAGAACGATCAAACATTTGCAAACCATGCTCACACTTTACTTGAAGTAACACCAGATTATTCATCTTCCACAACCACGATCCAGTGCCACAAACATCGCTGGGGTGTTCAACAAGATTGGCGCATTATCCTCAGGTTCGAAAAAGGTAAGCTTTATGGCCAACAGATTTTGGAAATGGGAGGAGTTCCTATTGCCATCCGTAGTTGCAAAGGAAATCCACCCTTATGAAATACATCGAATTACTTTCATCAATGGAACGGCAAATTTATCAGAGGTCTGCCCTCAAAACGCAAAGACGCTTTAATGACCGCCAAAAAATCGACTTACCAATCGCAGAGCCACCTACCGACCGCCACAAAATCAAACGGCCACGTGGCAGACCCTCCAAATTCCCTGCGGCTATTGTGCTGAAGGCTTGGGAGCGATACTGTGCGAAACACTT
>JAYVXS010000044.1:0-8038 GCA_043784965.1 Bdellovibrionales bacterium | reverse complement strand
CCAAGAAAGTGTGCGGTTAGCTCAAGAGGGATATAGGGCTGGTACCCGGACAAATAGTGAAGTACTCGATGCTGAGCTGGATTTGTTTCGCTCTCGCGCAGGGGTTGTAAGTACACAGTTGAATGCTGAAGAAGCCTTAATCAACCTTGAATCAGTAGTCGGAAGAAAGTAGTCGGAAGAAAGATTGAAAGTGCAAAATAAAAGAAAAGTATTGATCCCTATAGTTTTGGCCGCTCTGTCTTTCTTTGGATACATAATTTATGAAAACATTATCACGCCCCTGTTGATAATTTTTATTAAACCCGAGACGGGTATATGGTTGCTTAGGACGAGGAACCATCTAGCTTAGAAGACCAAGCAGTATGAATGCGGGGTCTGTTACTATTAATGGTCAAAGCATTAATTGTAGTGGATCGATGAGCATCGTAAACGGCAAAATGATGTATTGTGAAGGTTCGGGGGGCATAAGCGTTACCAGTGCTGGGGCGGTCTGCTCAAATGGTAAAGCTCCGAGAACCGAGGCCTCAGCGGGCTCATCAGGACCATGTGGAGGTAGCAAATCAGTCACACATTCAAATGGTGGTGGCGTCGTTGATTCAAGAGCGACAGTCCCGGCTGATGTTTTCGTGGCGAGTACTGCAACTATTTGTGGCCAAACAGTAATTGGAAGTGGCTCCAGAGTAGAGGCTGGCGCCACTTTAAACGGGCAACTAAAAATAGGAAAAAATGTTAAAATTGGAAAAGATGCTTCACTTAATGGGCAAGGTACACTCGGCGATTCGGTCACAGTCGAAGAAGGAGCCTCTTTAAATGGGAGCCTAAATATAAGGAACTCGGTTGTAAAGAAGGGAGCTTCCTTAAATGGGAATATCATTTTAAAGGATATTCCCATCTCTAAACAATTTACATACAAATTTTCATCAATCTATTTTCAGTAGAAATTTGTCGGAATTTCAGTTAGTATGCGTTTTTAAAGACAATATTAATCCGGGGTATTTTTCCCAATTTTGAAATAGGGGCTTGATATGAAAATTTCACTAGTAGTTTTGATTGCAAGTGTTGTTAGTCAGTTCAGTTTTGCACTTGAGTGTCCACAATCAATTCAAGTTGTAGTGGATGGATTAACTTCGGTATCTTATACGAACGCAGCAGCCGTTCAGCGCATCTTCGTTAAAGGCGAGTCGCAAACTGACAAAGCTTATATTCAAGAAATCTTGAAGTCTGTAAACGGAATTCAATCAATGAATGATACCTTGGTTTTGATTGCTTCTCGCTCAAAAGATGGCAACTGTTTATACAAAGGACAGCAATCGACGCTTAATTTGACGAATGGATATGAGTACCCAAAGGCTCCCGTTGCAAACCTAAGAATTGGTAAAATTCACTATAAAAGCTCATCCGGTGGCAATCCAACAGCGGCATGGGGCTATCAGGCAAACTTACAGACTGCGCTCAAGAGCTTTGATGCTCACGATATTGTCCAAAATGGCAGCGCTCATAGATTGATTATTGATATGAGTGTGCAAATTCCTGTGGGTGACTACGGAACTGATGGTTACGACGTAAATGCGAAAATTGGCCAGGCCAATCGCGTAAACTTTCGTATTCTAAATTGACTTGATAGTGTCGAATTCGGCATCGACGAATTTGCCCGCAAGCTAGACAAAATGTTCTTGAAATTTGCGCACCACAATCCGCGTATTTAAAAGCTGAGATGAAGCAAAAATTGTGATCATAAAAGATGGCCTTCGTCAGGTCGACCTTGCGATCCTGTCCGAATCGACCGATTCCAAGAAATTGAATATCTCATCTAAATCGAGCTCAAAGTGGGGAGCAGTTATTTATTAATACGACAGCCCAAACCTTCGAATTCAAGTAAATTGATTAATGATCCGACAATACAGAAGGACGAGTATGTGCACCCGGAAAGTAGGGATTAAAATTGGAGATGAATACAGACTTGCGTGGGTTTAAAATAATCATGAATCCTTACGGGCAATCATTGATTCAAGTCATGATCGCGGCTGCAGTTGGATTGATCCTAATGTTAGGGGTCATTCAATTTCAAATACAAAGTATACGGGAGAACAAGGCTCTATCTGAAAAGTTATATTCAATTGAGTTTCAAAGAGCAATCACCCTGGCACTTTCAACTGGGCAGACCTGTGCTGCAAATATGTTTGCCGCCGCAAATTTGATAGACCCTGTTAGCTTACCTTTTGACGCGACTAGTTTGCCTTATATTTTTTCTCTCAATTCTTTACCTGGAAGTGGGCCAGGAGGTAATTTGGCGACGGCGGGAGCCCCGGTATCTTCTCTATCAAGTAATTTAATTATTTTGGCAAGTTCTGGAATTCAAGTTGAAGTAACGAATTTGACGCCACCCAGTGGTATTTTGCATATTCATTTTGATCAGTCGAAACTGGTCAGGCGTATACATGACCTTAATTTACCTATTAGCTTAGCTATAACTGGTCCCACGACAACTACTAATATTACTAACTGTTCTGGCGTTGGAGGAGGAACTGGTAATATTAGCACGACTATTTATTTGAAGTGTGGCTGGGGGCCTAGCTGGATTCTCCCTTTTGGGGGTATGTCACCTATCTGCGTTCCACAACTGTGCCCAGCGGGATGGACTTCTATAGGAGCACCGGAAATAATTACAACAGCAAGTTTTACTTATTTAGGCTTCCCCAGTTTTATCGGAATTGTTGAACGCACATGTTTAAAATAGATTTATTAACTAGACAAATTTGATTCGGAATTAGCGGTTTAAGCTCTGGCATCACTTATGCTAATAGACCTCACATGAAGCGAATTTTTAATCCTTTATTTGCTATGTTAATGTCTATTCTACTTGGTAGCGCAAATTCGGCGTCAGCGAGTAATTCTTGCAGCGTATTGTTCCATGGTTCGCTGCAATTTCAATCGGACTTAAAGGCATCCGTAACATACGATTTTGAATCTAGAGATAGGCTTCAAGAAACTGAAATAGCACCGGCTGAACGGTCGAGCTGCTGTGGAGAGTGGGGACCACATCCGCTGTTGTACCCGCCCGTTGAAATTCCTAAGCAGTACCCCAATGCACGTTGGCAAAGAGATAGGATAGTCGCGGTTGCAGAAAAGTACATTGGGCTACCATATCTTCATCGTCACATCCCTGGAATGGGCGGCCTAGATTGTTCAAACTTTACTTCGTGGGTTTTTAATTATGGTTTGGGTATTTTCACTAAAAATTCTTGGCACTAGCAATCAGCAGCTTACAAGGATTTTCTCATGATAAACGACCAATTTCAAGACGCTTTTTCTCAATGCGTTTTGCCTTGCTCAATTGAGCTCGCCTTAATGCCAGTCAGCTTCTCAGTGAATTTGCCGATTGGTGGTAAACCTTGTTGAACCTTGTTGAACCTTGTTTAATGTCATCGCTCGTACTTTTTGGTGGATCTTATGGACGGCAAATCCGCCGCCGACAAGAATCGCTACTGCTATAAAAATTTCTTTAACTGAATTCATAAAATAACCCAACGGGTGAACAAATATTTTGTTTTGAAGTGAAATCATTCTTTGGGACATTAGACTGCTTTTTTGATCGCCAAATATTCAGTTAAAACTTTTAAAACTCGTTTTAACTCAACTTCAAGTTCGTTGAAAATTTGCTCGGCACCATCGACGCTATTTGCCCGCCCCAACTCTTCAAGTCGAAAGGCCAATTGTCTTGCCGGCTCAGCATAAAAGTTAGGTATCTAAAATCGTTAAGCGCTCGCGGTGCATTTGCAGCGACAATGCCAGTAGTGCGCGGCTCTGGTCAGTGGTCAAGTGCAAAAACTCAATGCCCAATTTTTGCCCGTATTCGACCATGTCTATATGGCGAATAACTGCTTTTATCTCTTCGATAGTGCGCGAGGGATGTGAGAGTTTACAAGCAAAAGCCTGGCCCAATTTCAAGTTCAGGGTGGCTGGCTTTGAAATTAAAATAGTCATGCCGCCGGCGCTAATGTCAATCGCTTCGAATATGCTGCCTTTACAGTTAAGACTAAGCTGCGGAGCCTCAAATTTTAAACTTTTTGTCCCCATAGTTGAAACACGAAAATTCGTTCGTCTTTGTAGGCGTCTCAGTTCAGTCTGAATTGAAAAAGTAGTAATTTGATCACGCAACAACTTTAAGGGCGCGCGAAGCGCATATTGACCAGTCGTTGTGGAGAATATAATAAAGGCTTTTTCATTCATAACAAGTTGCCTCGGCGTTTCGACCGAAATCATATGCAATAAACCATTTTCGAGCTTTTCATATTTAAAAATAAATGTGAGCTCATCATCAGTTACAACGGCAATGGGTGAGGGAGCCTTTTCTAGCTCGCGAAATACCAGTCGCCGGTCATCGCTTGACCGTACAATATCGAATTTTTCAAAAAGTATATTACTTGCTGATTTCATATTACTAGCTTCGCATCAACTATTTCAAATGTGATTTTCGAAAAGGACGTTCAACTCGATTTAATAGCCCAGGAATTCCGGTGGTTGCCACTTCTGATCCGTAGACCCAAGGATTGGTTCCGGAGTTTCCGGTCTCGATATCCGTTGCCGCGCCAATTAAAAACTTCCAATAACTATACCAGTGGAGTGGGCCTTCTTGAGATCCGCCCCAGCCAAGAGTGCGAAATGAGCCATGGTCGGCAAGTCGGCGGGGGTCAAAGTCCTTATCATAACTTCGAATTGTAATGACTTGCTTTCTTTGGCAAGAAATTTTGTCGTAGGCTTCTTTAGAAATCGAGTAGGGCGTGCTGGTATCACTCTCGCCAACCGCAAAACTACAAAGGGTTTGCGGGTGGACTCTTTGTAAATAAGATACTGGAACCGCAGCCATGCCAAAAACCAGCAGGGCTCTTGGGTAGAACTTAATATCCTTAGGCTCTAGGCCGGCCGCCATCGTGCTGATGAGGGCCCCATTCGAATGTCCGGTGACGAGAACCTTTTTGGGGTCGAGTAAGTTTTTATGTGAGGCAAGGCTTAGTGCTACAAAGTTGTGAAAGTCATGAGCCATGCGAACATAGTCCTCATCGTTAAGACCGGTATCGTAAGGTACATAGAGTACGGCGAAGCCTTTGCGTGCCAAATGAGTAAACATAGCGTTATAGGTGAATTCAGGAGCTGAGTAACCGTGACCGAAGGCGATTAAAGTAAGCGGTTGGCTTGAACTGTAGCCCTCTGGTGTATAAAGTGTTCCGGTTCGATCCTGAAAGGCAATTCGTTCTGAGCTAACCCCGCGATATTTATAGGTCTCGCTACCTGGATGATTTGCATTGGTTGGTCGTTGTGGCAGGGGCATTGCCTTGACCGCACCAAGGGCAAGAAACAGATAAGCAGCTAGAAAATACTTCATAAAAAGGCCTCCGAATATATTACAAATAAAATATTATTTATGACTGTCTTATATCTCGTTCTGGCAACTCGTTCTGGGGACTCTTAACGGTGACGGATTTGAGCCCGACCGTCAAACAAAATTGGCTGTGTTGAATTTTTTGACACACATATAATGTCGCAGTGGCATTTTAGAGTACGAGTCGGCAAAAAACTGGATTCAATTCTCGGTATTGGTTTTGCAAAAGTACGAGTTATTGAAAAATAGTAATCAGATGAGAAATAAGATGAGAAACAGTTTTGAGAAAGAGTGTAGTTTAATATGAAAAAACTTACCCTCTTGCTGCGCAGTCAACTACCCAAAGTGGACGAACGCAATCTGACTCCTAACGAGGTTTTTCATGCTCAGCTTCTCTTGGTGGCTGATCGAATTACACGGCAGTATGCTACCTCTTATGTTAAAAATTTTTATCATGGAGCAACCAGCCCTTCGAATATTGAACTGAATGGTAAGGCCTTAGATCATGGTCCAATGTCAGGGGTTGACGGATTTTCTAGAATTAAATATGCAGATGATGCGGCCAATGGTGACTGGAGTAACGTCGTCGATGATATTTTATCTGAGTTTTTCGATGACTTGAGATTTACTCTTGATCGCGATTTGCAGTCATCTGTGCCAACCTTAGAAGAGGTCTCGCAAAAGGTAGAGGCCTCATACAAAGATCAAATGCATGAAACATTTTTATGGCGATTGGGTATTCCGTCTGAATTACTAATGAGAGTTTCAAAAACTTCGCAAAGCAAAGCATTGACCGATTTACTCCTGCAAATTGCCTTGGCCTGCAACTATAAAATCCACAGTGCTAAGGCGCGCATTCCACTAAAAACTGGTAAATTTAATTTCGCTCGAATTGTAAAACGCTTAGTGAAAGCGAATGCGACGCAAAGTGATTTAACTTGGGCCCTAAGATTCGATATTTGGGACACAGAGCTGCGCAATGAGTTGATTTCTAGTTACCTTGCATTTTTGCAAGCAGCAGAAAAAGAAGCTGATGTGACAGCAAGCGAACTCAGTGCCCAAGCCCGAGTGAATGTCGATCTTAGAAACAAGAGTTATAAGAGACTTTTTCGCGGACCGGTTCTATGGACAAAACAACTGACCGTAATTCGAGTAAGTGGCTTGTTGGGTCGCGAAAGTATCATTGGCAACTTTATTGATCGAATGATTGGCTCCAATACGCACGCGTATTCAGCGCCGAGCCCTGCGCGCAAGCAATCGCAGGTTCAATTGCCTGTCCCACTGCGCAATCAATGCATTGCGATTTTTAAGTAGCTTTCTAAAAAGGGTTTTGAAAGCGTTTTTAAGTCTTTACTTAGATCAAATTTATATACTGATGTACTTATGAGGAGCGAAGCGCCCAGACAGGCGAAGCGGCGAGTGCAACAGAAATCTGATGAAATATCCGGGCTAGAGCCTTTAGAATGCCCAATGGAATTGGCTAAACATCTAAACTTACCTGAAATTCTCAGTTTGGCTCGAACGATATATAGATAAAATTATTTAAGCTGAACCTAAGTCTTGCCGATAATATAGGTAAGATTTTATTTTGAGGTATTTCTCATGTATGTTGGAGCCTGCCCAAATCAGAAATTAAATCGCCTAAATAAACTGGGCTTTACTATTATTGAAGTGGTAATGGTCATTATTATTGTTGGCGCATTAGCTGTTGTTGCTATTCCACAAATGATCAACTTTCAGGATGACGCTAAGACGGCTCTAGCGCAGTCTTTGCAGTCGGCAATTCAGACCGGGGTAATGGTCCAAAGAGCCCACATGATAATAAAATGTGGTGCCCCAACAGGGGCTTGGCCGGCAGCGGTTGACATCCAAGCTAACGACATCACAAATGGTGGCAGTTATTGTACAACTGCGGACATTCCGATTCCTTCAGAGCGCAAAATATTAACAGGATACGCCAACGGTCTTCCGGTGAATCCGCTGGGCAATCCACCGCTCAATATTGTCATTGATTGTATAAGTACCGGAACTTGTCCTCCGCTAGCCCATAGTGGGCGCGATGCTCTAGAGATGTTTGCCTTTACGCAACAAATAAATTCACGCTTAGAAACGATATTTCCCGTTTCAAAGAACTCCGCTTTTTTAGCAGTGCTTTCTTTTGGTTCAAGTTTATTGAGGTCAAGTTCGGCATTCGCAATAACTCCTCTAATGACGGGGATTCCTTGTCTTGGCGCGGGCTCACTCTACTCCAGCGGTTGGTGCTACAATTCTATGAGTGGAGGAATGTGGTCCGATACCATGCCAGAATCAGGCAATGTAGCAGTGGCCGTTGTGGCTGCTACGCCAACGCCGACGCCGACGCCAACGCCGACGCCGACGCCAACGCCGACGCCAACGCCGACGCCAACGCCGACGCCAACGCCAACGCCGACGCCGACGCCAACGAAAGGTAATAATGGGAATGGAAATCCAAACGCCAAACCACACGCCGGAAAAGTTAAATAAAATTATATCTGGATTCTTGCATTCAGTTTAAATGATTCGCGGGCTGCTTTTTATGAAGGACAGAAGTATGTCTTGCTATCAAATCGCGAGAACCTGTCCTCTGATGGCCGGAAGTCTTTGAAGCTGCTGCTGGCAGCGAATCACAGACTAAAC
>JAYVXS010000043.1:0-8046 GCA_043784965.1 Bdellovibrionales bacterium | reverse complement strand
GCGCAAATAATTTAGTTTATGACCCCAAAATAAAACTTCCAATTATTGATTTAGCCGCCTTTGAAATTCATGAGGCCGTCTATAAATATCTTCGTGTCGTGCGAAAGCAGCCGCAAAGTTCGTGGGATACTCGTCGAATTGTTGGTCTTATGTTTTCGACCGAGCCATTCACACTACGCGAGATGACCGTGGGATTTGATTCAAAGGTTAAGTAGCTTATCTGGCTTGAGGTATTTGCAGGATCGAGCCTTAATATAAGACTAAATTGTTCAAAACGGCATCACCGAAACCCGCAACTGAGACTGAAAAACTGAAATCGGCCGCAGTTGCCTCTAAACTGCTCTGCACAGCTGAAAAAGATGCCGGCTCAGCGCTCATAAACTTCACGTATTGAAATCGTCATTAGCCGTTTAAAGCCTCGTATTCTCCGCTAAAAAATCTTCGAGGATTTTGCTAAATTCACGCGGATTGTCCCAGGGAGCTCGATGGCCGGCATGAGATATCTTTTGAAAATCATGGGAAAATGAAACCTGCGCGAATCCACATAAGAGATCACAGTATTTTTCGTCTTCTTCACCCGCGAGCCACAGCACCGGTGCGGTAACACCCATCAATCGAACAGCAAGGTCATCTTGTTTTGACAAAGACCAGTTTTCGATGGCATCCGCTAATGTCTTTCGTGCAAAATCCTTTTCTGAGCGTGGAAGTAAAATTGAATCTTTAAGTGGATTTTTTACAGCAAATAAACTTTGGCGACTCCACTCGGACATCAGTTTTTGCCAGTCATCTTTCAGAAATTTATGCGACCAATTGGCGTCTAGTTCCTGACGGGCTTTGCGTTCATCAATGCTCGCCGTCCCTGGATTTGCAGATATTAAAATGGCAGCGCTCCAAAATTTAGGACGAGCGAGTAAAAGGTGCATAGCAAGTCGCCCACCCAACGAATAACCCATCAAAACACGTGGTTCGTTTGAGCCTTGAAATCTCGCCTCTAATTCAACAGACTTATTCTCTGCCCAAGTCTTCAAACTTTGATTCGAATAGCTCTGCCATAGGTCTTCGGCCTCAAGAAAAGAGAAGCGAGTTTTCAAAAAATCCCAGTCCGCAGCTAGACCTAAAAATCCATGTAAGGCATAAATCATATTTTTATTACGAACTCACTTAAATCATTCCAAAAGTTTTGCGTTTGCTTGGCCGAAGGCAGCACCTCTAACACCCGAGCGCCTTTACCAATCATATTAAAAGTTTTGCCTTTCCAAACTTGATAGTCAAGACCCCACATTTTTGCCCAATTTGAAAAATTAAGAGCATGATTGTTTTCGAAGAGTGGACTGCGATACATCCTTTTAAAAATTTGCCCACCGCCATTGTTAATAACAACAAAGACATGATTTTTTGAACCAAGATCTCTGAGAATCCATGGCGCCGTTAAATCATAGAGCGTCGTCAAATCACCGCTTAGGCACCAAGAGCGGGTTTTCGCCTCTGCCGTTAAACCTAAAAAGCTAGAGAGTTGGCCGTCGATGCCATTGGCTCCACGATTTGCGAAAATCGGCTTGGCATTCTTGCGCGAGGCTGCGAAATCCCATTCGCGAATTGGCAAGCTATTGCCAAGATAAACAGCTTCACCGGGCCTCACCAACTCAGAAAGTTTTCTCACCAAGCTTGGCTCAGCAAGTGGATATTTTTTAAAGAGAGTCTGGTTGAATTCAGATTGAAGCCGATCCAGCTTCAAAATATTTTTTTGCCAAAGTTTTTGCCCGGGGGTCGCTCGCCAATTTACGAGCTTGAAAAATTCTGCTAGCCGCGCTTGAAAAAATAGAGACTGGCTGAGGCCGCCGAACGACAGTGGACTCACACTTAAGACGCTTATTTTTTCGCGCGCTTCCTCGAGATCTCGCCAGAGCCGAGTAGTCGGAATAGAACCCAGGCGCAATACGACGTCTATATTGAATTTCTTAAAGAGATGGCAAGAAAATTGTTCGCCGCCTCTTAAAAGCAAGTCTCCAAGCTCCGGACATTCCCTTAGGCCTGAGGAGGACTCAGCATAAATTGGCCACTTAAGCGACAGACAAAGCCTACGTGCTGCTGTAATTTCTTGGGCGTCGCTGAGACCCCCCAAGATTACGAGCGGCCTCTCGGCCCGCAAAACCTGTGCATTCATTTTTTGTATGATCTCATTTGTGCCATCAATTTTGCCATCAATTTTGCCATCAATTTTGCCGCCAGCTGAACCATTGTCTAACTGAGCGGCAGCAGAAATTTTTCTCTTTTTAGTAAGGCGCCAGGGCAAAACCTCTGCATCGATGAGTGGCTCATCTAAACAGACATTGATGTGAAGTGGTGAATTCATTGACCACGAGCCGATGCGAAAGTCCGAATTTTCAAGATCATAGGTTTGTTCAACAAAGCTAGACATCAGCTTGGTTTGGTCAATACATTGTGGGGCGCCAGAGAAGCGTAGTCGGCTGGGCCGGTCGGCGGTAATCAATACTAGCGGCGCCCCTGAATAGTAGGCCTCGATACAGGCTGGCAGAATTTCAGCGGCGGCAGTTCCGGAAGTGGTAATAACGGCCACTGGTTTTTTCAGGGCTCGGCACCGGCCTAAGGCAAAAAAAGCCGCCGAGCGCTCCTCAAAAAATGAATAAATTCGGGTATTTTGGAGCTTGCCGAGGCATTGTACAAAAGGTGCATTGCGGGAGCCAGGACAATAAATTATTTCGCTTAAACCGTAGCTAGCTAGCTCGGAGAGTATGAGCTGACAGGTTTGCATGTTGTTATGTTTTCTTGGACTCAATAGGCCCCCTCAAGAGCTCACAAACCACCACTTGAAAAAGCACCAACTTTATAGTTTATTCACCCTTAAATCAGTGTGGTCATTATGATATTGATCAGCCCGTCATACAATGATTTAGTGACCTCAAAGTAAAGGAATTCAAGGTTTCATCACCAGTAGAAGATTTTTTATGAATCCAAATCAGATTGTCAAAATTCAAAACACTGCAAGCTTCGACACCAAAAACTATTCAACAATTGAATTTGGCGGCAAGAATATTCCCATAATTGCAGGGCCTTGCGCGATTGAATCGAAGACGCAATTATTACAAACAGCTTTGGGTGTGAAATCTCATGGCGCGAGTATTTTACGCGGCGGCGTTTACAAGATGCGCACCAACCCAAACTCTTTTCAAGGTCTTGGCCAAGAAGCATATAGCTTTATTAATCAAGTTAAATCTGAAGTTCAAATGCCGCTCATTACTGAAGTAGTCGATCCCCGCCAAATTGATGAGATGCTGAGTTCAGTTGATATTTTTCAAATTGGTTCTCGCAATATGTACAACTACGCTTTACTAAAAGAAATGGCGAAGACAAATAAGCCAGTAATGTTAAAGCGGGGTTTTTCGGCAACCATCGAAGAATGGATCAATGCGGCTGATTATATTCTTCAAGGTGGTAACCCTAATGTAATTTTGTGCGAACGTGGAATTCGCAGTTTTGATTCCACAACTCGCAATACCCTTGATCTCAATGCCGTTGCCTACGTGAAAGCCCATACCCAATTCGCAATTGTTGTTGATCCTTCGCATGGCACGGGTAGAACCGAATTAATTGCGCCGATGGCGGCAGCAGCAATTGCTGCGGGTGCTGACGGTATTATGATCGAAGTTCATATTGATCCGAAAAATTCAAAGAGTGATGCCTTTCAGGCCCTGAGTTTCGATCAATTTGGAGAGGTCATGAAGTCTTGTCGAGCGGTTGCCTCTGCTTGCGGCCGAAATATTTTGTCTGGTGTGGATACGATTGCGGATACCATTGCAGATACGAGCCTTTTAAATAGTGCGATTGCGGCAGATCTATAATGCAAAACTTAGTTGGACCAGAGTCTGAAAAAATCAAGTCAATGTTTAAGACAGTCGCAGCGAAATACGATCGCGCCAATAATATTCTCTCTGTAGGAATCCACCATCTCTGGCGCAAAAATTTAGTAGAGTGGAGTGGTGCGCAGAATGGCGCTGATATTCTCGATTGTGCAACTGGAACCGGCGACCTCGCCATTGAATTTAAAAAAGTCGTGGGCCGCGAAGGCTCAGTCATTGGCAGCGATTTTTGTCCAGAGATGCTTGATAACGCTCCACAAAAAACCGCGGCACTTGGACTCGAAATTAAGTTTGAAACCGCTGATGTGACGGCTCTTCCTTATGCTGACCAACAATTTGATGTGGTCAGCATTTCTTTTGGTATTCGCAATGTGCAGGATCCAATGCTTGCTCTTCGCGAAATGGCTCGCGTTTGCAAACCTGGCGGCCGTGTGATGATTTTAGAGTTTGGACAGCCTTCGATCCCTTTGGTGCGCGAAATGTATCAGTTTTACTCAGAAAAAGCCTTGCCCTATTTGGGCGGATTCATCACCGGAAATACCTCGGCCTATAAGTATCTGCAGGCTTCATCGGCTCGCTTTCCCTGCGGTCATGATTTTTTAGATTTAGTTAGGGCGAGTGGCGCTTATTCTTCGAGTGAATTTAGAAAATTTAGCTTGGGTGTTTGTTTTGCCTATCGCCTTGAGGCGCCTTGAGGCGCCTTGAGGTACCTGCTTCAAAATGCTGAAGCGGTGCTTCCGCATTTTGAAGCAGGTACCGGATTCGGATCCGAAAGCTCACTACTCAACATTATTTTCAATTCTAGGCTACTTCTCAAATTGCATTTCTAATCCAATATGCCCAGAAAAGTCCTTGCACTCACAAGTCAATTTCCGTACCACATAAGTGCTAGATGTTTAAACAAAGAATGGTTTGATATTCCACTAAGAGAAGTGTGGAAGATTTTTGAGGAATATCTTCATTTCATTCATTTTAGCTTCAATATTGATATTCACGCTTTCGTACTTATGTCCAATCACTTTCATCTACTTGTTCGGGCCCCTGAAGGGAATCTAAGTCAGGCAATGAATTATTTCATGCGCGAAACTAGTCGCCAAATTGGCTACTCTGCTGGGCGAATCAATCAAACTTATGGCGGCCGATTTTTGCGCAGCCAAATTCAATCCCATCATTACTATTTGAATGCATATAAGTATATTTATCGCAATCCCATTGAAGCTGGCGTTTGTGAAAAAGCTGAAGAATACAAATTTTCAAGTCTTGGATTGCTAGTCGGAAAGAGCAAATCGATTATTCCGATAGTAGAGGATATTACTCTTTTCTCTGATGTTGAAGGCACTCTAAATTGGATTAATACCGGACAAGAAAAGGAGGTTTATGAGGTTCTTCGAAAGGCGATGAGGAAGAAAGTAATGGAATTTGCAATAGATCGACTCAGACAACGGCCTCATTTTTTGACTACGGTGTTATATTGAATTGAAGCGGCGTTTCAGCAATTTGAAGCAGGTACCTTTGGGTTTTCGAGAATACCTGGCTGCCAAAAAAACCACGATATGCTGATAGCGGGGATGGGTGTACGCTCTCAAGAACCAAGTGTTTTTTGCGATCTATTTTGCCACCTTTTTTTTGCGCGTAAGCACCCCACAAAACAAAGATAAGATGTTCGCGTTCAGTGCTTAAAACTTCGATTACCCGGTCAGTGAAAACTTCCCAGCCACGATTTTGGTGTGAGCCAGCGCGGCCGTTTTCAACAGTTAAAACACTGTTCAAAAGTAAAACGCCTTGCCGGGCCCAGAACTGCAAATTTCCGTGAGAAGGTCGTTGGATTTTGAGGTCCGTCTCGAGTTCCTTAAAAATATTGACTAAGGATGGCGGGGCCGGAAAACCTTTGGGAACTGAAAAACTGAGTCCATGCGCCTGTCCCGGACCGTGGTAAGGATCTTGCCCTAAAATCACCACCCGAACTTGCTCAAATGGCGTTTCGCGAAAGGCGGCAAAAATATCATGTGGAGGAGGATAGATAATTTTTTTTGCCGCCAACTCATCACGTAAAAAGGCACGTAAAGAAAGCATATATTCTTTTGAAAATTCCGGGAGTAGGCGTTTCTTCCAACTCGATTCTAGATTGATTATGTCTGCAACGAGATCCTTGGTGAAATTGTCTTTGACAGTTTTGTTCTTAGATTTGAATTTTTCAGCAGGCTTTTCATTTTGCATATTTCAATTATTAGTGTGAAACCTATAACTTGACAAGTGACTTTGAGAACTCAGATTGGGTTAAGGGAGTGCTTAGGATAGTCGACATAGTGCGCTTGAATTTGGCGCAGTTTTGAACTGGGTGGGGGAAAGTTATGAACTATTTTTTAAATCCTGACAAAGAACTACAAGCATATATTTATCAGCAAATATCAGAGCTTGAGCCATTCTTATTACCAAATACGCAGGTGAAGGTATTGGTTCAGAATGAAAAGCCTGAGAAGAGCGTAAAGCTCTCGGTTTCAGTTGTCGGCGGAACAATTGAGGCAGTTGCAGCGGATCATGATATTTATAAGGCGATTAGCGATGCCAAGAAGGTTTTGCTTTATCAAATTGATGAAATTAATAATGAGATCGATTCGAATGAGCGAGACATGAAACTAAAAAGTTTGATGTATGGTAGTCATCAACTGCACTAAGCTTTAAAGCAAGAAATTTATTTTTCTGGTTGTTCTGGGGCCAGAAGCAGTTTTTCGGCAGCTGCGGCGGGGTGGGGTTTTTCAGTTTCTTCTACAGTTATGAGTGGGTCCGTTTCACTGAACTCGAATGTGGTCTTATGAGCCTACTAAGCTCCTTTTATTTTATTAGTTCTCTCTTAAAAATGCGTTTTGCTTATGCTGTGATTGATAGCGGCGATTGACCATTTCAAAAATATTGTCGCCCTTGACTCCGATATTTTCGCTGCCCAGTTTTTTTGAGAGGCCGGCAACACTTGCTTTACCTGACTTTGCATTTCGCCCATCAGCACCCATTCGTGAATTTAAGAAGCTATTCATGTCCATTGAAGCATTGGGGTTCGCTACGTTTGCCGTGGCGCGCCCGCCGCCGCCACCCTGATATCCAAATGAACCAGTACCGGTTTTAGCATTGGCGTTCGCTAAAAGCTTGGCCTCTAGTTTTTTTTCGTCAGCAAGAGTTTGATCAATACTGGAAGAATCAAAACCACTGGCCTTCATTGAACCGGCGCTAGAATTTGCCGGAACGGTCTGTCCATTTGGTAAAGTGATCGCCCCTGTCACTGGGTCAATTGCAACACCAGCATTTGCCAATCCTGATTTTATTTTAATTAGATCAGCACCCGTAGTGATTGCTGTACCATTACCTATACCTTTTCCGGTGCCATCACCTGGTTCTGTAGAAGAACCGCCACCGCCGGGATCGCCAGTGCCAAAAGTTCCGCCGACACCGCCGGTACCTGGTGAATAGGCACCATATACTCCATCAGTACCGCTTTTTGCCGCAGCGGTTTGCGCCAACTGTAGCGCGCACTGAACTGCGAGTACGCAAGCCATGGCGTTGTGAGGCCCACACATTGAGGCCATATAAACACCCACACCACCGGTGACGATTTGGCCAATTGCCGCTAGCGCTGAGCCGCTATTTGAAGAGCCGGCGGCGTTAGTCAAACCCGATGCAGCTATTGGAGCAGCAGTAGGAGCCGGCGCAGTGGCAGTAGTATTAGTAGGAGTATTAGTAGGAGTATTAGTAGTAGGAGCCGGAGATTTTGCAGCTGGCGGCGGAGTTGTGTTGTTGCCTGGCCCCACAACGAAGCCAGCTTGCGACCAAGCTTGTGGAATAAATGATAGGCTCAATAGTAAAACGAGAAATCGTGTAGTAAATAAAAAAATATTATATTTAATGCTTTTCATTTTTTCGATTCCCCATCGTAAAAGTTACAAACTCTAAATATGTCAAAAAGCTCATATTAATTAAGGAGGCAAAAGTTCGCCCTTTTTAATTTGATATCGACGCGAAACTTTCTCCCAAATACTTGGTCCATTTGGTCCCGTAATGCCATCTCGAGCCGAAACGCTCATTCCAGCAACGGCACGATTGACGTAGTCATTTCGCTTTGGCAGTAAACCATTTAAGTTTAGCTTGGTTGCAAGTGCTCGAACTGCACCGGCGACGC
>JAYVXS010000042.1:0-23553 GCA_043784965.1 Bdellovibrionales bacterium | reverse complement strand
CTAAATTCCAACTAATTGTTCTGCTTTTAGAAATGCTAGCTTAATTTTACTGAGATCTTCGCAGGCACCTTGAGCAAAATCGGGCCGCCCACCACCCTTACCACCAAGCTCTTTTGCAATTTCTCCAAGTAGCTTGCCGGCATTATATTTTTGCGTGAGGTCTTTGCTGACGGTAAGAACCATCGGATGTGCACCCACGGCCCGACCCACAAGAACAATCACTCCAGAACCAATTTTATCTTTTATACGATCACCCAACTCACTCAAGGCGGTGCGGTCATCGACATCTACTTGTGCGCTGACAAATTTACCGCCGGCAATTGTTTTTGCCGTTTGCACAATTTGATCAATATTAATTTTCGCACCTTTGAGATTTCTAATTTCTTTTTCAAGATCGCGGGCCCGGGCTTGAGTTTGTTCAATCCATCCCAATAAATGCAGCGTGCTCGAACTCCCTTCGAGATATTTGTCCCATGACTCCTGATAGCCAACCGCTTTTCGAGCCTCAATATTTTCTTGCGTATTCTTTAAGAGGTATTGAACGGCAATGTCTCCCGCAAGGGCCTCAATCCGCCGAACCCCGGCTGAAACGCCAGTTTCACTTACAATCTTAAATAATCGAATCTGAGAAGTATTTTTGACATGTGTGCCACCACAAAGTTCGGTCGAAAAATCTCCCATTTTCAAAACACGCACAAGATCCCCATACTTTTCACCAAAGAGTGCCATCGCACCCTTCTCGATGGCCACTTTGTAAGGCATTTCATCATTTATAACTTCTTGCCCTAAAGCCACCTCGCTATTCACAAGCTCTCCAACTTTACGAAGTTCATCTTCACTCAAGGCTTTGTTGTGAGTGAAATCGAATCGCAGCCGCTCTGAGCTAACTAAACTGCCGGCCTGTGTGACATGAGTGCCTAAGATCTTTCTAAGTGCGGCATGCATAAGATGGGTCGCCGAATGATTGGCGGCCGTGTTTCGACGTTTTATATTTGTGACCTTGAGTTCACAGCTCAATTGCTCAGTAGCTTGTCCGCTGGTAACCTGCACAAAATGTAGAAACACATCATTTTGCTTTTTTACGTCAAGCACTTCGGCAACGAAACCAGATGCCGTAATTGTACCGTGATCCCCTACTTGGCCACCGCTTTCAGCATAAAATGGCGTGCGCTTAAAAAGTAGAATGCCAGTTTGATCAGCATCGAGTTTTTTGACAAGCTCTTGGCCATTTGAAATCATCTGAATTTTTTCACTACAAATCAAAGTCTCATAACCTAAAAATTGAGTTGCACCGATTTGTTCTTTTGCTTTTTGCGTAAGTTGCAGGGTGTGTGCGGCGTCAGCATTGACTGCCTTGCCCTTCCAAGAGGCCTTGGCTTTCTGCTTAGACTCCTCCATCATTTTTTCAAATTTTGCCTCATCGAGTGCAAAGCCCTTTTCAACCGCCATCAAGCGGGTGAGATCAGGTGGAAACCCAAAAGTATCATAGAGTTTAAAAACTGTTTCTCCATCGACCGTCTTCTGCCCTCGCGAACCCAGTTTAGAAAGTGCTGAATTCAAAATTTCAGTGCCCTGGTCAAGAGTTTGTATAAACCTTGAAACCTCATCTTTAATGGTCGTCAAAATGACCGATTTTTTATTGCCTAGCTCAGGGTAAAAAACCGACATTTCAGAAATCACCACTGCCGCAGTTTTTTCAAGTAAAGAAGAGTCTCCCGTTAGCTTACGAGCATAGCGAATCGCACGCCTCATGATTCTTCTGAGAACATAGCCACGCCCCTCATTTGAAGGGATCACACCATCGGCCAGTAAAAAACACATCGCCCTAGAATGATCGGCAACAACTCGCATCGCCGCCGTCATTTCAGACGCATTGCTGATATACTCAATTTTCGAAACCCTAGCAGCTTCTTGGATGATCGGCTGAAACAAATCTGTGTCGAAGTTATTTTGCTTACCTTGAAGTGCTGCGGCCCATCGCTCAAGTCCACCACCAGTATCAACACTTGGCTTTGGCAGTGGATGTTCACCGGTCGCATCCTCATTGTACTGCATGAATACTAGATTCCAAATTTCGACATAGCGATCGCCATCACCACCCATTATCGATTTTACACCTGGGACATCTGCTTTTTCACCGTGGTCATAAAAAATTTCAGAACATGGGCCACAAGGTCCGGTATCGCCCATCCGCCAAAAATTATCCTTTTCGCCAAATCGATAGATTCTCTCTCGCGGTACGCCCTCTTGTTTATGCCAAATATCGGCGGCCTCATCATCAGTTTCAAAAACCGTAACCGATAATTTCTCTGCAGGAATTTGCAATTCTCGAGTTAATAGATCCCAAGCAAAATGAATCGCATCTTTTTTAAAATAGTCACCGAAAGAAAAGTTGCCGAGCATTTCAAAAAAGGTATGATGGCGCGCGGTAAATCCAACATTTTCAAGATCATTATGTTTACCTCCGGCGCGAACACATTTTTGCGAAGTGGTTGCCCGTACATAAGGCCGCTTCTCAAGTCCTAAAAAAGAGTTTTTAAATTGATTCATACCCGCATTTGCAAACAGCAATGTGGCATCATTTTCAGGAATGAGACTCGAACTCGCAACCCGTGTATGTCCATGCTTCTCAAAATACTTTAAAAAAATCTCGCGGATCTCATTGCTTTTCATGTGCCACGGTCCTTATGGTTTGATCATCAAATCCCCGATTGGTTAGCAATCGAAAAATTTTAATTTTTTCTTCGTGATTAAATTTTCTAGTCTTGGCTCCTGCAAATCTGAGCTTTGTCGTCACCAGATTTCGCGCCTTCTCGAGTTCCTGTTCACGATCAATCGCATGATTTGGCAAACCCTTTGTGCGCAAATACTTTACAATATAGAGATAGCCTTTATTCTTGCGACTGAGCTCGTGGTAGACTTGCTCCGCGAGTTCCTTGGGCGTTTTCAGTAGCTTATGTTGGCGCGCGAAATTCAACGCCTCGTCAATTTCTTTAAAACTGAAATTTTTTGCAAGCTTCCGGCGCAGCTCAAGTTCGGTATGATCACGTACTGCAAGATAGGCAACCAGCTTATGAAGCGCTGACTTTTTTTTACTAATTATCTTTTTTTCACTAATCATCTTTTTTCACTAATCATCCGAGTCATCGAAATTCTCGGGATCAATTTCTAATTTTGAACCATCGACATTATGCCATTCTGCCTGGTGTTTGTCTTTAAACTTATTATTGGTCCATTGATCTTTGCCAGAGCTCACACCAGAAAAACGCAAAGCAAAATCTTCTTGGTTAGTCGCAAGACGCAATGCCTCGTCATAGGTAATTAGGTCCGAAGAAAGTAAGTCCATTAGGCTTTGATCAAAGCTTTGCATTCCCACTGTATCACGACTTTGCTCAATGGCCATGCGCAATTCTTTAGTCCTCGTCGGATCAATAATCATATCACGCGTACGTTGATTATTAATTAAGATCTCGACCGCCGGCACAAAACCTTTGCCGTCTTTGCGAGTCGCCAATCTTTGCGAAATGATGCCGCTTAAAACCGACGCCAATTGCTCGCGAATTTGTTGATGCTCATGGGGCTCGAACACACCTAAGATTCGATTGATTGTCTCTTGTGCGTCCATAGTGTGGAGAGTCGAAAGAACCAAGTGGCCTGTTTCAGCCGCGGTTAAAGCAATCTCAATCGTTTCTTGATCGCGCATTTCTCCGATTAGAATCACATCGGGATCTTGCCTGAGTGCCGACCTTAAAGCTCCAGTAAAATTCTTCGTATCAATCCCGAGCTCGCGCTGCGATATGATACTTTTACGATCACGAATCAAAAACTCAATGGGATCTTCGATCGTCAAAATATGATTGTTATGATGATTATTAATGTGATCGATCATTGCCGCAAGCGTTGAAGACTTACCCGAGCCGGTGATTCCAGTAACCAGGACCAAGCCACGCTCAAAGTCGGCAATTTTTTTAATCGTTGCGGGAAGATTCAAACCGTCAATAGTCGGAACTTCAAAAGGAATATTTCGAATCACCATTCGAACAGAACTTCTTTGCCTAAAAACATTGATGCGAAATCTTCCGACGCCGCTAATCCCGTGACTGAAATCAATCTCTTTATTGTCAGCAAAAGCCTTGCGCTGCTCTTCGTCCATTACTTCAAAGGCCATATGTTCAAGTTCGGCCGCGGTAATTGGATGCATCCCCTGCTGCAGAGGTCTCAATTTACCGTGCTTGCGAATGACCGGAACAATTCCCGCCTTTAAATGCACATCACTCGCTTGCTTACGAATAGCGACCGTTAGGATCTCAGTTAAATTCATAGTTTATTCTCTTAATAATGCTAGGCTTTTAGCAAATCAATTCTGTCGCTATCCCGAAGAATATGTCTACTTTAGATAGCTTTGATCGGACGCGCCCTGTCGGCTCATGCCTGGCCCGAATTTGACGCCCTTCTTATAGTGCTTGTTTTAAGCCGATTTCTTAATATTATGAGCTGATGAAACGAAAAATTATAGAAATTCTGGCGACTGGTTTTTATTTTGGTAAGGCGAAATTTGCGCCCGGAACCCTTGGAACTCTTTGGGGGATTCCGCTGGCATACCTCTTGGTGCAGCTAACCAATCTTCTTCAAGCGAGTGCCCTTGCGTATATGCTGATAACTTTTGCGTTGATTCTGTTTGCCTCTTGGATTGCTCAGCTGCACGAAAATTTCACAGATGCCCATGATCCAGGTGAAATTGTAATCGACGAAGTCATTGGTTTTTTAGTCACATTCACCTTGCTCCCTCTCACCTGGCAAAGCTTTCTCGGAGCTTTTTTATTCTTTCGTTTATTCGACATATGGAAGCCCTGGCCCATTCGCCATATTGACAAAAAAGTAAAGGGCGGTCTTGGTACTGTTTTGGATGATGTCGCTGCCGGTATTGCTGCTAATATTTGTCTGCAAATTATTTTTCAGAAGACCAATTGGTTAGGGGTTCAATTTGCCGGATAAATCCTTTGCGTTTAATAAGCCGCTTTTGAAATCTCAAGATTGGGTTTTACATGCAATCCAATTGCTTTCACTGCGCGCCCAAACATTAAGCATTTCCGAAAGTTGCTCGGGCGGCTTACTTTCTGCGCAATTCACGAAGCACCCCGGCGTCTCTCAAATATTTTTGGGCGGCGTGGTGAGTTATTCGAATGAATCTAAGCAAAATTTGCTTGATGTTCCAAGCTCTCTCATAAAAGCTGTGGGCGCAGTCAGTACTCCAGTGGCCATTTGTATGGCATATGGAGTTCGTGAAAAGTTTCAATCAACATGGTCCATCAGCATCACGGGAATTGCAGGTCCGAGCGGCGGTACAACAGAGAAGCCTGTAGGCACTGTGTGTTTTGCTGTCTGTGGTCCCGGAATTGAAGAGAGCTCAACTCAGTATTTTACTGGTGAGCGAATCGAAATTCAAAATGCTTCAGCAAATTTTGCTGTCGAATTTTTAGCGAAATTTTTAATGTAAGAGCTTATTCAGAAAGAGCCGTGAGATAAAATGAAAGACGCTACGACTCATTCTGAATGAGATTTTATAGATGACAAACGAAGGAGATAAATATGGCATTCGGAAAAGACAAAACACCTGAAAAAGAAACCAGATCATCTGGCGGAACAGATAGCGAAAAAACCAAAGCACTTGAACTCGCAGTTTCGGCGATTGAAAAGCAATTTGGTAAGGGCTCGATTATGCGCTTAGGCAATACCGAGAATCTCTACAAAGATATGCAAGCGATTAGCACAGGCTCTTTGAGCTTGGACATTGCTCTTGGCATTGGTGGCCTTCCTCGTGGCCGTATCGTTGAAATTTATGGCCCAGAAAGTTCTGGCAAAACGACCCTTGCCTTGTCAGCAATTGCCCAAGCACAAAAACTTGGTGGCGTTGTTGCGTTCGTTGATGCTGAGCACGCACTCGACATTGGTTACGCTCGCAAACTCGGAGTGAACACTGAAGATCTTTTGGTTTCTCAGCCCGACACCGGCGAGCAAGCTCTTGAAATCGTTGAGACCTTGGTACGCTCTGGTGCAATTGACATACTCGTTGTCGATTCTGTTGCGGCACTCACTCCCCGAGCTGAAATTGAAGGTGATATGGGCGACAGTCATATGGGCCTTCAAGCTCGCTTGATGTCACAAGCTCTTCGAAAGTTAACAGCCGCGATCAGCCGCAGCCAAACTCTGGTAATTTTTATTAACCAAATTCGTATGAAAATTGGTGTCATGTTCGGTAATCCTGAAACTACAACTGGCGGAAATGCTCTTAAGTTTTATGCTTCTGTTCGCTTGGATGTTCGCCGCGTTGGCGCCATCAAAAACGGCGAAGATGTAATTGGCAGTCGCACTTCTGTTAAAGTTGTTAAAAATAAAATGGCTGCACCTTTTGGTAAAGTAGAGTTTGACCTCATGTACGGCGAAGGTATTTCTGCAGAGGGTGACATCGTCGATCTGGCGGTAAAGTATGACCTCGTTGAGAAATCTGGCGCCTGGTATTCTTATAATGGTGAGCGCATGGGCCAAGGCCGCGATCAGGCGAAAGTTTATTTGAAAGAAAATAAAAACGCTCAAGAAGATCTGCGTAAAAAGATTTTGGAACTAAATAAAATTGGTGTGATTTCTTCAACCTCTCTTGCAAATGATGATGGCCCAAGCGCATCAGATGATAACAAGATGATGGCTTCGAAAACAGCACCTGCTGGAGCTCCAAAAGGTGGCACTACCAAAATTGCGCCCGTAGCAAAGCCAGTTAAGAAATCAGCCGAGATTGATTTATAACTTTGACGGATCCCAACCCCATGAGCTCTAAATAGATCATGGGGTTTTTTTCAAATAGTAAATCGCGCAATAAAATTTATATTGGAAACAAAGTCTTTTTTATATCGCTCTGCTTTTGTCTTTTAGTATTTACTCTAAGCCTCGGCCCGTTCCTAAGAATTGACCCAAGCCAAAGAAAATCATTTGTTTCAAACTTATCTAATGCTCCAGATCACATCATTCAAGGGGCAGAAGAAACATTCTATCAACCAAAGCTTGGCTCAACTTCATCCAAAAAATTTAGCTTCTCTTATGTTCACGGTTTTTCGGCCTCTCGACCAGAGCTTTCCCCACTCATTGAGAACCTGGCAGACTATTTTGCTGCTCCAGTTTTTTTTCCCAGGCTTGCCGGACATGGGATTGACGACAAGGGTGAAAGTCTTTCGCAGGCAAATTGTTTTGATTGGCTAAATGATTCAGACCGAGCGGTTGAAAAAGCCAAGCTTTCTGGCCGCGAACTCATATTGATTGGCATGTCTTTTGGTGGATTGATGTCGACCTTTGCGACTCTTGAACACCAAGTAGATATAAAAGCACTTATCTTAATTTCGCCAATTTTCGAGTTGCCAAATCCAATAGCGCGCTTCGTATCAGGTCCACTCGGACCAATTCTTGCGCGAATCATTCTCGGGCCTTACTATGAGTTCACGCCAAAAAATGAAATGAACGCTAGATATTGGACGACGCGCTATTCAACGAAGCTCATTCCGCAATTAATGGATTGTGAAAACTTCATGAGAGTGAAAGATCTTTCAAAAATCAAGATTCCACTTTTGGTACTATACACCGAACGAGATGATGTGGTGAGCGTTCAGGCAATTAAAGATCGCTTTAAGGATTTCGGCTCTTCGAAAAAGCTTTTGGTCGATGTTCCCGGCGCTAATGACCACGTTTTGACCGGAAATATTATTAGTCCCCAGACTCTTCCTTTTGTTGAGAAGACCATGAAAAATTTTCTCGAATCTCTATAGATTCATAATTAAAAGGCTCTTTTTCTATTTTGAAAAAATAGCCGATAAGAATTGATTCAATTACAAAAAATAGCAAAAAACAACGTAATCTTAGGTGAATTATCTGGCCAAGTCCTTGCAATTGAACTGATTGAATCGAATGAAGGTGAACAGCTACCGGTGAATGAGCTCAGAAAGACTGAAGTTATATTAAATTAAAAATAGAGGGGTGGGGGGCTATCTTGAATCGTATTCTAAAGTATTTGTTATTACTTGCCGCTTATTTTTTGGGTTGGGGCCGCGTTTACGCAGAGCCTGGCATCGATCCGAGATTTGCCGTGACTCAAGTATCAGACAATCAAATCGTCGTAAATCGATTGGCTCTCAACGCATCTGAACGCTACGAAGTAATTGAATCTTATCCAGCTAAAACTGTAGACGGGCCCTGGTCTGAAGCTGGCGCACGCATTGAATTTAATGCCTCGGCTCTTGCAAATGAGCAGTTAAATAAATTCAATCCAGCAAAATCTGGAAAGGCTCTGCTGCCCGCAAAAAAGAGTGCGTTAGCAGAAATATCAAAGAATCACGACATTGATATTAAGCGCCTGCCTGCCTGCAACACCGTCCTTGAACAAATTAGCTGTTCGCCTGGCACTCCGATCTACAGAGTCAATTTTTCATATAAGTACTCGTTCTAAATAGCTCACCACTTCGAACTTGATTCTCGCTCTCTGTAGAGAGAAACTCCTCGCATGCGTATTTCTCGTCAACGGGCCGCGATATGCCCATAAAAATTCATGATATCTCGCCCCTTATCTCTGACGCCATTGCGGTCTTTCCGGGTGATCAAAAATTTGCACGGCAAGTTGTAATGGACTTTGAAAAGAATGATCATCTGATGCTCTCCTCGATTCAAACGACTGTGCATTTGGGGGCTCATACTGATGCCCCAAATCACTATCACGCCTCTGGTGTTGGCATACACCAACGCGATTTGAAGTATTATTTTGGTGAATGCCAAGTTGTGCACGTACGCGTCGCTCCGGGTGCACGAATTCGAGTCTTAGATTTAATGACAAAGTCTATTTTTTCAAAACGTGTTTTATTTCAAACTAGATCCTTTCCTAATCCTGAAAAGTGGAATGATGATTTTGCTTCGCTTTCCCCTGAACTAATTCATTTCTTAGCCGCCAAAGGGGTTGTGCTGGTCGGCATCGACACTCCGTCAATTGACCCGGCGGACGACAAAGTTTTAGAATCACACAATGCGATCTTTCAAAATGATATGGCAATCTTAGAGGGAATTATGTTAGATGCGATTGGCGAGGGGCAATACCTTCTTTCAGCTCTGCCTTTGAAACTTTTGGATGCTGACGCGAGTCCAGTGCGAGCCGTTCTCATAGAGGGCAATCTTGAGGATCTATGGAGCAAATAAAAAATTATATCGGCGGTGAATTTGTTAACGCCATCGCAAACGATTTTCTGGACAATTTCGAACCGGCGACGGGATTGGTTTATTCAAAAACCCCAGATAGTGATGCGCGCGACGTTTCAAAAGCCATCGTGGCTGCAGAGGCTGCATTTTCACATTGGTCCAATTTAAGTCTTCATATGCGCAGCGAATACCTGAATCGGATTGCCGCCTGCATTTTAAGAGACCTTGAAGACTTAGCCCGCGCCGAAAGTATTGATAGCGGCAAGCCAATTGCATTAGCACGCTCACTGGATATTCCACGGAGTGCGCAAAATTTTTCTTTTTTTGCGCAACATATCTTGCAGATGAAATCAGAAATTTTCAAAACTGAAAATAGTGCACTAAACTTCACCGAAAGCTCTCCGCTTGGCGTTGTGAGCTGCATTTCTCCTTGGAATTTGCCGCTTTATTTATTTTCTTGGAAGATTGCTCCCGCCCTTGCTGCTGGCAATTGTGTTGTTGCAAAGCCCAGCGAAATCACACCAATGACAGCCTACTTACTTACGAAAATTTGCGCTGAAGTTGGCCTGCCACCCGGAGTATTGAACGTCATTCATGGTTTGGGACCAAAGCTTGGACCAGAGATGGTGCAAAATCCAAAGGTAAAAGCCATTAGTTTTACCGGATCAACTCGGGTCGGGCGCGAAATATCAAAAATGGCAGCTCCCTTTTTTAAAAAAGTATCCCTTGAAATGGGCGGTAAGAATCCAAATATTATTTTTGCCGACTGCGACTTCGATGAAGCCGTTAAAACCAGTGTGCGCGCAGCCTTCTTAAATCAGGGCCAAATATGCTTGTGTGGCTCTAGAATTCTCGTTGAAAAATCAATATATGAAAAATTTCGTGAAGCCTTTTTAATCGCAACTAGAAAACTCATACAAGCTGACCCTTTAGGTGAAGACACCGATCAAGGGGCCATCGTTTCGCATGATCATTATAAAAAGATATTGGCTGGCCTTGAAACGGCACAAAACGAGGGCGGCAAATTTTTGCTCGGTGGAAAGGCCGCTACTATCGAGGGTCGAAATAAAGGTGGTTGGTTCATTGAGCCGACAATTGTTGAGGGCCTTGGGCCAGATGCGAAAACCAATCGAGAAGAGATATTTGGCCCCCTGGTGACTATACAAAGCTTTGAAACTGAGGCCGAAGCCATTCAAAATGCCAACTCTACCGGATATGGCCTAGCTGCGAGTATTTGGACAAGAAATCAGGACTTAGCAAGGCGAGTGTCCTTAAAACTTGAAAGCGGCATTGTTTGGATCAATTGTTGGATGTTGAGAGATCTGCGAACGCCATTTGGTGGAGTTAAAGAATCGGGCTTGGGTCGCGAAGGCGGCGATTATGCACTGAAGTTTTTTAGTGAGATCAAAAATATATGCGTAAAAATTTAGTAGAAGCTGCAGGAGTAAAAAATTATGAGTGACAATCACCATTCAAAACGGGCTCCGGCTCCCGTGGGCCTTTATCCTCATGCAAAACAAGTGGGCAAGCTACTTTTTTTGTCTGGGGTCGGACCTCGTAAAGCCGGGGCCACTGAAATCCCAGGAGTGACCTTGGATCACGAGGGCAAAGTTGTCTCTCATGATATTGAAATTCAGTGTCGCTCGGTTTTTGAAAATGTGCGAGTCATCCTTGAAGACGCCGGATCCTCTTGGGAGAATCTAGTAGATGTCACAGTTTTTCTAACGCATATGAAGGCAGATTTTAAAGTATACAATCGTATTTACGCTGAATACTTTAAGGACAATCAACCCTGTCGAACAACTGTCGAAATCTTAAGCTTACCAACGCCAATAGCCATTGAGCTGAAGTGCATTGCCACAATAGGAAAGTCAAAATGATCGATTTGTCGAATCCTCAAGTGAAGTCTCGGATGCAACCGCTGAATTTTAAAAAGTGGATAGCTGATAATCGTCATCTCTTAAAGCCCCCAGTGGGTAATCAGCAAATTTGGCTCGATACCGACTTCTTGATCACAGTTGTTGGTGGGCCAAACTCTCGCACCGACTATCACATCAACCAAGGTGAAGAGTTTTTCTATCAAGTTGAGGGCACGATTAATTTAAAGTTGTGGATTGATGGACATCCCCAAGATTTTGCAATTGCCGAAGGTGAAATATTTTTATTGCCGCCCAATATTCCGCACTCACCACAACGTCCTGCCGGCACAGTTGGATTGGTAATTGAACGAAAGCGCCAGGAAAAAGAAATTGATAGTTTGGTTTGGTTTTGTGAAAAATGTCATGAGCAGGTTTACAAAGAATCCTTTCACTTAACCGATATTGTAAAACAATTTCCGCCACTGTTTGATCGCGTCTATAATACTCCGGCAAATTGCACTTGCAAAAAATGTGGGACGAAGATTGCCAAAGACTTATGACAATTTTTTCTAAAATAGACATTCATACCCATATTTTGCCAAAAGAAATTCCGGCCTTTAAAAAGATATTCGGATATGGTGGCTTCATTGAATTAAAACACACCAAAGATTGCTGTGCCTCAATGATTAGAGACGACGGAAAATTCTTTCGTGAGATCCAAAGTAATTCTTGGGACGTAAACGTTCGTTTGAGTGAATGCGACAATACAGCTATTGCAAAGCAGGTTATTTCGACGATTCCGATTATGTTTTCGTATTGGGCCAGACCCAAAGACACGCTTGAAGTTTGCCGCTTTCTCAATGACGATATCGCAAGGCAAGTTCACGCAAAATCCGATCGATTCTTTGGCTTAGGCTCGGTACCCATGCAGGATCCAGAGCTAGCAATTGTAGAGCTTCAAAGGATTATGAAAGATCTCAAATTGAGTGGAGTACAGATTGGCACAAATATTAATGGTGAAAATCTCGGTGACAAAAAGTTCTTGAGCTTTTTCAAAGAGGCCGAGAAGCTTGGCGCGGCTATTTTTGTTCATCCCTGGGAGATGATGGGTGAAAAGCAAATGCAGAAGTATTGGCTTCCATGGCTTGTCGGCATGCCGGCAGAGGTGAGTCGCGCCATTTGCTCGCTTATTTTTTCAGGGGTCTTTGAAGCCGTGCCACTTCTGCGCTTTGCATTTGCACATGGCGGCGGGAGTTTTGCGCAAACTCTCGGGCGCATCTCACACGGTTTTGCTGCTCGCCCTGACCTAGTCGCTATAGACAATCCACATTCCCCCAATAAATACATCGGACACTTTTTTGTCGATAGCCTCGTGCATGATCCGGAGATTTTAAAAATGATTGTCCGGGTCTTTGGAGAGGATTGCGTAGCCCTCGGCAGCGATTACCCCTTCCCCCTCGGGGAGTCTCGTCCAGGACAGCTCATTGAAGAACAAACTTTTTTCTCAACTGAATTGAAACACAAACTTCTTTCTCAAAACGCGCTTCGCTGGCTCGGAACATAGGTTTGGAATACTGGATTGGAATATTAGAATGATTACTATGGAGTTCAAAAAGTCCCTACAGTTTGCACAAGCTATGGATGAGGCCGATCCACTTCGTAAGTTTCGCGAACAATTTTATTTCCCGCCAAAGGCCGATGGCAAAGCTTCACTCTATTTTGCAGGTCACTCGCTTGGCCTTCAACCCAAAAAGGCTCGAGACTATGTCATGGCCGAACTTGAAGATTGGGCCAAATTAGGTGTCGAAGGACATTTCCATGCGAGACATCCTTGGCTTCCTTACCATGAGTTTGTCACAAATATGCTGGCTCGCTTAGTTGGAGCAGATCCACTCGAAGTGGTCATGATGAATACTCTAACAGTGAATTTGCATCTAATGATGATTTCATTTTATCGCCCCAGCAAAATCAAATTTAAAATTATGATTGAAGGCGGCGCCTTTCCGAGTGATCAATATGCCGTTCAATCGCAAATCAGGCTTCATGGACTTGATCCCAAAGAGGCATTGATTGAGCTCTTTCCAAGAGCTGGCGAATACTGCCTTCGTATCGAGGATATCGTTGAAAAAATCGAAAAAGAAGGTGAGGCACTTGCCCTCATAATGATTGGTAATGCAAACTATCTGACTGGCCAAGCCTTTGATATGAAAGAAATTACTCGAGCTGGACATAAACAAAATGCCTTTGTCGGCTTCGATCTCGCACATGGGGCCGGCAATCTGAAGATGAATTTACATGATTCTGGTGCTGACTTTGCAGTTTGGTGCTCTTACAAATATCTTAACTCTGGCCCTGGTGGCTTGGCTGGATGCTTTGTTCATACTAGACACGCTCATAATTTTACTGGGCCACGATTACATGGTTGGTGGGGTCAAAATAAAAAAACCAGATTTAAAATGGAGAAGACCTTCGATCCAATCCCTGGCGTAGAGGCCTGGCAATTGAGTAATCCCCCAATATTTCAACTCGCCGCCATTCGCGCTTCACTTGAACTTTTTGACGAGGCCACGATGACTCGGCTTGCTGAAAAGGGCGCCAGCTTAACATCCTATTTGGCTTACCTCATTGATGATTTGAATTTTTGCGAAATTGTCACCCCTCGTGAAGTTACTGCAAGAGGCAATCTAATGTGCCTTAAAGTGAAAACCAATGCCAACGTATTAAATGGCCATTCATTAAATGCCCATTCATTAAATGCCCATTCATTAAATGAAAGACTGGTGAAAATGGGTGTACATTGTGACTTTCGAGAGCCCGACATCATTCGCTTCACACCGATTCCGCTTTATAACAATTTTCAGGATGTCTACAACTTATGGGAGATTTTAAAGAGTGAAACAAAAACTGAGCGGACATAAACCCATTCAACTCATTGGTGCCGGGCTGGTCGGCTCACTATTATCTATTTACTTTGCTCGCCTGGGATTTGATGTCGAAATATTTGAACGCCGACCTGATATGCGAACAAATAAAATTGAGGGCGGCAGATCCATCAATCTAGCCATTTCCACGCGAGGTCTTTCGGCTCTAGAAAAGGTTGGACTTAAGGATGAGGTGATGAAAATTTGTATCCCCATGAGTGGGCGAAATGTTCATGCGCTAAATGGTCAAACTCAATTTCATGCCTATGGAAGAGACTCAGAGTGTATCTACTCGGTATCGCGAAGTGAATTGAATAAAATCCTCATGTCTCATGCTGAAAGCAAATGGGGGGTGCGCATACATTTTAATCACCAACTCACACGTTTAGATTTGAAGCAAAATATTGCCCACGTCTCAGCACCTGAAAAAAACATTGAAATCGACGCCCATCTTTTGATTGGCACTGATGGTAGTGCCTCGGCTGTTCGCGAAGCCATTTTGCACCAGACTCAAGGCAAATGCTCTTCTGAAACTCTGTCCTACTCATATAAAGAGTTGGTCATCCCACCCGACAGCAATGCTAAGTTCCAAATGCCGCCAAATGCGCTTCATATATGGCCACGTAAAAATTTTATGCTAATCGCCCTGCCCAATCTAGATCACAGCTTTACCGCGACCTTATTTTTAGCAGCGACAGGCGACATCAGTTTTGAAACCCTTAAAACGCCTCCACAGCTAAATAGGTTTTTTGAAGAGTATTTTAGTGATGCCCTAAAAATGTTGCCCAATTTGGATCAAGAGTTTTTTGACAATCCGACTGGCCAGATGCTTACCATTAAGGCTGACCGTTGGTCGTATCAGAATAAGTCTTTAATTCTGGGAGACGCCGCTCATGCCATAGTGCCATTTTTTGGACAAGGCATGAATTGCGGTTTCGAAGATTGTCGCGCCCTAAGTGACATTTTAGAAAATCATTTAACTAATCTAGATTGGGAAAATGTTTTTAACGAGTTTTTTAAAGCGAGAAAAGAGAATGTCGATGCGATTGCCGATCTTGCGCAAGAAAATTTCATTGAAATGAGGGATAAGGTCGCTGACCCTCAATTTCTCTTTCAAAAATCAGTGGAGCGAATTCTAATGAAAACTTTTTCTGAGACTTATTTCTCTCGCTATCAGTTAGTTAGTTTCTCAAATATCCCATATAGTGAAGCTAAGAAAATTGGCCTGCTCGAGGATCAAATTTTGCAGGAGCTCTGTTCAAACATTAAAAGTCCTGAGGACGTTGACCTAACCAGGGCAGGCTTTCTAATTGAATCAAAATTGCAGCCACAAATGAAAATAGCAAGTGAAGTGCAAAAATGGATTTAAAAATCGAGAACAAGAAGGCCCTGGTATTTGGCGCTTCCACAGGCCTCGGCCGAGCTATAGCAAAAAGTCTAGCAGATGAAGGCGTTCAGGTCGCGATTGCCTCGCGCAACCAAGAGAAACTAGATCTTGCGTTAAAAGAAACGGGTGCACAAAAGGCTTTCAAAGTTGATTTGAATCACAAAAATGAAGCTGTGTTCGCCGTCCAAGAAAGCATTCGAATTTGGGGCGCTCTCGATATACTGGTGATCAACACCGGGGGTCCAAAACGTGGTAGCTTCAGTGACTTATCAGTCGCCGATTGGTCAGAGGCCTATCAATCTTTATGGGGCAGCTCGATTGAATGCCTTCAAGCTGTCCTTCCTTCAATGAAAAAAAATAACTGGGGACGTATATTATTCGTCACTTCTTTTGCTGCAAAAGAGCCAATGCCAAATTTAATCATTTCAAACTCCTATCGCGCTGGGCTGTTGGGAATGGCCAAAACACTGAGTAATGAAGTCGCTTCGTATGGAATTACGGTCAATGCACTTCTGCCAGGATATACGCGAACCGCACGGGTTTTAGAATTGGGCATTCCTGAAGAAAAAGTTGCGGTGAATATCCCGGCTAAAAGATACGGAACACCAGAGGAATTTGCCGCCCTTGCTACTTTCTTGAGTAGTCATCAGGCCGCTTATATCACTGGCCAGTCCATCGCCGTTGACGGTGGCTACCTTCGCGGTTATTAGAGATTCATCAAATAATTAACGCTCTAAGGATTTGTCCACGAAACTAGCCCGGATATTTCATCAGTTTCGTGGTGAAATCGCTGATTCGCAGACTGGCCTGGCGCTTGAGAGACCTTTGAGTGAGGCAACCTCAAAGCAGGTTGTCGCAATGAAAAGGTCTCGAAAAAGCCAGGAGCGAAGCGTCCAGACTAGCGAAGCGGCGATTGCAACAGAAATCTGATGAAATATCCGGGCTAGAGCTGAGTGGATAACTAGACCTTAACCAGAACTGGCCATGAGAGAAATTTATGCTTAAAAAATGTGATTTTTTAGTGATTGGATCTGGACTCGCCGGCCTCTCATTTGCCCTTAAGCTTGCAGATCATGGGCGCGTTATGGTGATTTCAAAAACTGAAGCGCCGTTCACCAATACTGCTATGGCTCAAGGGGGAATCGCTGCGGTAATGTCACCCGATGATAGCTTTGAAAATCATGTTCGAGATACTTTGATTGCAGGAGCCGGCCTCTGTCGTAAAGATATTGTTGAGCGAGTTATCCAATCAGCTCCAGACCGAATTGATGATCTTATAAATTGGGGTGTACGTTTTGATGTTGAAGAGGGCGAAGCACAAAAAGTAAATTTGGCCCGTGAAGGCGGGCATTCACATCGACGAATTCTGCACGTTCAAGACCATACCGGTGCCGACATCCATGCTGAATTGTTAAAAAGAGCTGTAGCTCACAAGAATATCGAAATTTTTGAGGGTCATTTTGCAATCGACCTAATACTAAACAGAAATTTTGAACCAACTTCAGTTGAATCACCGCGCTGCCATGGGGCTTATGTTTTTAATAAATCAAAAAAACAAATCGTAGAATTTTATTCGCGCTTTACAATGCTTGCAACCGGCGGCGCCGGAAAGACCTATCTCTATACAACCAACTGGAGCGGGGCGACTGGCGATGGCATTGCTATGGCCTATCGAGCCGGGGCACGAGTTGCAAATTTAGAATTCATGCAATTTCATCCGACCTGCTTGTATCATCCCGGAGAAAGAAATTTTCTTATTACTGAGGCCCTCCGGGGCGAGGGCGCCGAACTAATCAATGATAAGGGCGAAGCCTTTGCAAAGAAATTTCATCCGCAAGGGAGTCTTGCCCCTCGCGATATAGTGGCGCGTTCAATTGATGCTGAAATGAAAAGATCTGGTGCCGAATGTGTTTATTTGAATATAAGCCATCGCCCAGCCGAATTTATTCGCGACCGTTTTCCGCAAATTTATAAACGCTGTATGGAACTCGGCATCGATATTACTAAACAACCAATCCCTGTTGTCCCGGCTGCTCACTATTTGTGTGGTGGCATTCTCACCGACTGGAATGCCTGTACAGATATAAAGGGCCTTCTCGCAAGTGGAGAAAACGCCTGCACAGGACTACATGGAGCCAATCGATTAGCCAGTAACTCTCTCCTTGAGTGCTTGGTATTTTCACATAATGCAGCAGAATACTGCCTTAAAAACCTAAACCTGTTTTCAATATCCGACGTAAAGGAGCAAGGTTATAAAAATTTTGCCTATCAAAACGAAGATGAAATGATTGTTATCACACATATGTGGGACGAAATTAGAAGACTTATGTGGAATTACGTTGGCATCGTTCGAAGCAATCGCAGATTGCTTCGTGCCAAAACCCGTCTCGACAATATCCTAAGTGAAGTTCAGGAATTTTACGGAAAAGCTAAACTCCATCCTGATATTTTAGAGCTCCGCAATATTGCTTTGGTGGCTCACCTGAGCGTTCAGTGCGCCTTGAAACGTCAGGAGTCTCGCGGCATTCATTATAATTTAGACTATCCAAATACTAATGAGACCCCACTTGAAACCATTATTAATGTCGGCTCAGTATAGTTCCGTTCACGTCTGATTATCCGCCGCCGCCGGATTCAGAAGATCTAAAGCTAATGCCAAATCCAAAGTAAAGCGAGTTCCCAGGGTTCACAGAGTATTTCATATCGAACCGAAACCACAGGGTTTCTAAAACGTGATACATGGCTCCACCACCAGCGTGAAATCCAACGACAGTGATTCGATCGGTCGAGTTGACTTCGGCATAGTAGTTAATTTCAGGGCCTGCAAAAATAATTGCGGTCAAATATTTATCAATACTCAAATCAAATCTTCCACGAACAGGCACCGTGGTAAAATCAATACCTTTTGCATGACTATTTAGAAGTCCAAACTCAAGGCCGGCGCCTGCCATTGGTACCTTGTAAAAGAAACCCCAAATTGGCAAAATTTCTGTAACACCCTGAATTTGATCCGGCAACATTGGCCCCGTCTGAACGTTAAATTCAGAGCCAAAATTGGCTCCGGTGGCTTGTGCGAATAGCAAATCCATAGTCCAAAAATAGAACGAAAAACCAGATAAAAAAAATAAAGTCTTGAATGTCCATCGTCGCTGCATTTGAATAGTATAATCGAAATGATGTTCCTCGACAACCAGACTTGACCATTGAGGCTTTCTAGAAAGAAGATAATGAATGCAAAAAAGAAGCGAAGGACATTTCAGAGGCACAAAATCTGCAAACTTATATTATCAAAATTGGCAAAGCGATGATGCTGTCGCGACCTTAGTCATGACTCATGGAATGGCTGAGCATTCTGAATCTTATCAGTTTTTGGCTCATGGACTTGAAAAATATAAAATTAATTTGAGTGTCTGGGATTTGCGCGGTCATGGCAAATCAGATGGTAAGCGCGGTTACGTAGATCAGTTTATGGATTACGTAAATGATCTTGATTCATTTTTCAAACATCTCAATTCACAAAAAAAACTAAACATTCCATATTTTATCGCCGGCCATTCACTTGGTGGACTCATCACGCTTCGCTATATTCTTGAAAATGGTGTAGGACAAGCAAACGGAGTCTGCCTAAGTGCCCCGCAATTGGGAATAGCGCTGACGGTACCGCCTATTAAAGATTTTTTTGCAACTAATATACTAAATCGCTTTTTGCCAACAATGACCCTTCACAATGAAATTGATTTCGACCAGCTGTCGCACGATAAAGAGATAGTGAGTACTTTTCGCACCGATCCATTTAGGCATGATAAAATATCAAGCGGTGTTTACGTGGGAATGGTCGAGAATATGAAAATCGTCAATGAGCGTGCCGGCAATGCCATTAGCTGTCCGATTCTTATGCAACTGGCAGGAGATGATAAGATTGTCAGCCGTCCAGCTTGTGAAGCTTTTTTCAAAACTATCTATTCGGATAAAAAAGAGCTGATCATTTATCAAGATGCCTATCACGAAATATATAATGAAACGATTCGTGAAAAGGTTTATGAGGATTTAAGCAAGTTCATTATGAAAACGATCGGGAGATCCTAGGTGAATTGTCTTTCGCTCAGTTTATTAGTCTGTCTTTTTGTAAGCGCTTGCTCGAGTGGTCCGACACACTCACCGGCCGATGATGAGATTCAAAAATCGCGCCCGACATCTGCCCTAGAATACGAAAAAATTTTAGAAAAGTATAGCGCCGGCGATCTCGACTACAATGGCTTCTATAATAGCTTTGGGTTTCATGCGGCAGTTTTAAACTCTGAATTAATTGAAGCCACTGTGAGACACCAAACTAACTATTATATGTGGGACAAGTCTCGTAGCGAGGCCGAGCGAGACAAGCTTTTTAAGTCAGCAGCCGAATCAACCAGCGTCTTTTTAAGCTTTTTTACTCCAGAAAAAAGAAATGATAATCTTAGTTCAGACAAAAGTATTTGGAGAGTCCTCCTAGACATAAACGGTAAACGATATGTCGGTAAAATTAAAAAATTGAAAACAAATCTCTCTGAGCTTCTAGCGCTCTACCCTTTTCATACTCGCTGGAATACACCCTATCTCGTAAGCTTTCCGGTTTCGGTATCGCAGGCAGAAACGCAGCCAGCAAGGCTTACAATCACCGGTCCCTTAGGATCTCGCAATATTGATTTTCAAGCTAAAAGCCAATAGCCATTTTTCTCATTTGACGATAGCCAAATCAGGTTCTTTCTTTTTTTAGTTGGTAAAATGTGAAAAAATAGATTTCAGGGGCAGGCCCAAAAATCAGCACACGGACAGATGTTATTTGGATTTAAGTCGATAGCTCATTCCACCAAGTTCAATTGCACGCAGCTAATTTGTAAAAGCTGACTCACCCATAACATCACCGAAACTGAAAAACCGAAATCGGTCTCAGCTGCCCCTAAATTGCACAAGCTAACTGGATTAACAAAAAAGGCTTGGGCCGCCAAATCAATCATTTTGAGAATTCGAATCGAAACCAGACATTTTATGCGCCGGCAATTGATTCATTATTAGAAATTCACCCCTCCTTTACTTTTTTTGGCGCAAAGCATTCAGGAGCAGATGAGTTTATCCGATAAGATTACACGAAATGTGCCTAACTTTTTAATCTGTCTCAAATGAGGAATTTGATTTCACTTTAGAAAGTGTCTTCTTAATGAAGTAGAGATTAACTAAGTAGAAAGAGCTGAGCGATGAGCAAGATTAAACTTACGCCAATAAAATTAGAATCCCCAGTGGGTGAATCCATTGAGGTCTTTCATTCTCTTAAAATTCTTGCTTTAGTTAATGAAAACAGTCCTACGGCCCCTGCTCTCGAGTACCTTCGAAAGCGCGGTCACCGGCTTGAGATTCGCAACAACCTAATGGAGGGAGTGCACCAGCTCAGTTTATTTAAGCCTGACATTTTGCTACTGAGTTGGAATCTAAAAAATACGGATATCAAGCGGGTCTATCCAATAATTACCAGCAAATTTAATACGCTCTGCTTTATAATTGGAGAGGACAATAATAACCAGACTACGACTCAATTGATGTCGAGTGGCATACCAAATATTGTTTACCCTCCCGTAGGAGGAATCAATCTTTTCTCGCGAATAAAATCGGCAATTGAAATTGCAATTGAAACAGTATCAACGGCCCAACGAATTGATAAAGGACAAATATCAAAGGGCGCCCAGTGGAATATTCGCCTTCACGCCGACAAACCCTATGATCAAATCTGGGAAGCAGTAAATTCTAAGCCAGAGTCGACAACAGCGACAGCAGAATATCTCTATTATAAAGGTGAAAATCCGCAACACGATCTGTTTACCGAGAATCCATCAACAACCAAAGCTTTGAGCGAAGTCTTAGCTTTTGATAAGCCCGCAAGCCAAGAAGTGCTTTTGCTAATTAGTAAGCGGGGAGATGAAAACGAGAAACCTAGCGCCTCGATTAAGGGGCCTTCATGGCAATTTAGTATGAAACCTAATGTTGAGAATCTCGCCCCATCTATAGATGGCGAATTCGTTAAGCAAATTGAAGCAGCTATGAGCTATAAAGGCGAAGAGCCAATTATTGAACAAAGCGATGTCACTCAAAGTAACGCAATAATTTCAAGTTCTTCGAGTCACGTTGTTAACGGCCAGAGTGTCACAGAAACGCACTCCGTGGAAACTAGGCTAGGCCGACCTAAAAATGAAAATCAACTACTTGAAGTCGGCATGCAGACTGCAATTATTCTAGCTTTGGAATCTGAGTTTGAAAATTTTGATGGGCCCATTTTAATAGATCAGGTTTCTCAATTCAGTGTTTCTATAATAAAAAGTCAAAAATTTAATGGCTACCTCATTTCTGGCCAATCGAACGATCTTACCAATCCAGAACTTATGAAAAAAGTGTTTGAAAATCTTCAGAATGAAATGCAAAAGCATGGCGAAAGCTTGAGTATATTGGGCGCCTGTTTAGAACTTGAGTTGAAACCCATTTCATTTAAAGAGTTGGCAAAACACCAAGCAGAGTTTGTTATGAATTCAAGACAAGGTAGCAATGAAATTTCATTTGCTTATCTGCCAGTCGAAACTCTTCCTCCTGCTTTTGCCAATGAGGAAATTACTTCAATAGAAAGACATTTCTTTATTGAAAATAGAACTCTTCTCTTTGATGTGTATTTACATTTACCCAAAAATCAAAAATACGTATATTTTCTTAAACGTGGGGCAAGTTTTTCTTCAGATGCCACCCGTCGACTGGATGGTTTTGGAATTAAAAAACTCTCAATCAAAAAGGCTGATGAAAAATTGTTTTACTCTTATTGTGTACGCAATCATATTGAAAGAGACGGTCCAATATCCCCTCCGGCAAATGCTTAGCAGACGGCCTAAACATGTGACCTATTATATACTTTCTCGCTAAATGGATAGATCACTGATAGCTGAATGTTTTGATCCGATGAAATCATGCCTGAGCTTTGCAAAGCCTTTGCGTAATAGGCAAGTTGTAAAAAGGCCTTTTCCTTATATTGAATACCCCCGGTTTTATAGTCGACGATCCAAATTTCACCTGCGACGATTCCCCAAAGATCAATTTGGCCATCGATGATTTTTTCGCCTTCACGGAAACTAAATCCCATTTCCACATGACCACCCCTGATGAGATCCATAAGTGGGGGAGATTTCAACGTCTTTAAATACTCAAGGACTCGCCTGACTTCATCCTTCTGCAATTTGAACCAGCGCTCAACTAAAGAATCAATGTCGTGTGAATACTTAATTGCCTGCATAAGCTTGTGAGTTAGGCTACCATGCGAAATGACCTTAAAGTGATCAAGCCATTCATTCGATTGACCCAACAAATTAGGCTGGATCAACTCTTTCGCTGTCCCTTGGTTTTTTAAGTTTTGTTTTTCAAGTAACGATGTAACCGAAATACTCTGCGACAAGATCGGCCCAACAGCCTTGTCAAAAAATTTAGGCCGCACTGAACACTCTATGATTTTCGACATCTGCCACCTTTGCGGTTGCGGCTTACCATTCACAACTTCATATGAAAATGAATCTCTCTGATGAACACCTGGCTCCAAATCCCATCGAGTCATCTCCGCCCAAGAATTCTTTTCAATACTCGTAAGCCAACTCAAAAAGACAGAATCAATCGCACGAGTCATGGCTACGTATAGCACCCGCGCATGTTCGGCGATTTCGCTCTTCTTCATTTTTTCAACAAAGCTCTTTTCAGCGACTGAACTGGTAAATTTTTCTTCAGGCCCCAACGGAATTTTCATTGACCATTTCTGTAAATCTTCATCGAACAAGAAGTCCGGCTCAAATGATGCCTTTGGTTTTTTGTGCATGCGAGCCACTATTATATGGCGAAATTGCAAACCCTTTGACCCGTGAATCGTCATTAAATTAATACGATCTGGTTCGACACAAGCGACGGCGTCACCTTCACTATCAAGATCGGCCCGGGCATCAGATTCGATTTGAGCGATCAGATCAAGTGGATTAAATCCGGCCTTTTGCTCCTGCTCTCGCAAGAGCGACACCAACTTCCACAGATTGGACTCCGCACGCCCGCTATGATCAGCTTGGCGCGAAAAGTCAAAAATTCCACAATGAATTAGGCTCTCCAAAAAGCAGCT
>JAYVXS010000041.1:0-8105 GCA_043784965.1 Bdellovibrionales bacterium | reverse complement strand
ACAATCCGCGTGCAGAACTAAATGATCTGTTTCGCTTTGCCCATAACATTAAAGGCGCGAGTCGGATTTACGGACTCAATGATTTTGGAGCTACTGTTCATTCTCTCGAAGACCTTCTTGGGCGATTGAGAATTAAGCCTAACCAAATGGATCCCTCGGTGACAGATCTTTTACTCAGAGTTCATAAATTCTTAAGCGACTGGGTTGAGGCCTTGCGCACAAATCCGAATTTCGCGGCAGACAAAACATTAATCGTCGATGAAATTCAAACTCTTAATTTAATTATCGATCAAGCGACTGATTCAATCCAGCCAACAGTTGGTAGCCCGAATCCAGTCGCCATCAATCTACCCAGTATTGCTGACCTCATCAAAATTAAGCAGCAAAAAGGTGAAATTCAAATTCAGAAAACTGCGATACGCAAAGGCAATGTCCTGCCAATTTCGATTAAAGAAAATGAAGTTTCGACTGCTGAATTTACGCCATCACTTGATTTAGTAAAACCAGAGATTTACGCAATCGACAATGACTTCAAAAAAAGAATTCAGCAAACAAAAAAGAAACGACCCACCGGTAACCTTAGAATTGCTTCTAATAAAATCGATGAGATTATGCAATTCATTGGTGAGCTTTCGATACAACAATCTATTCTTTGGCATCATCATCAAATGGGGAGCCTCGAAAGCGAGGTTTGCAAAAATGCAATCAGCCTCAATCAAAAAACAATCAAAGGCCTACAAGAGATGATTCTCAGCCTTCGTATGCAGCCGATTGAGGGACTCTTTCAGCGTATAGAAAGATCATCCCGAGACCTCACTCATGAGCTAGAAAAGAAGGTCATTCTCAAAATGGAAGGCGCAAATGTCTTAATGGATAAGACTGTAATTGAAAGAATGACCGACCCACTCATTCATTTGATCCGAAATGCTATCGATCACGGGGTGGAGCCTGAAGATGAACGCCTTTTGAAAAACAAAAGTGTCCCGGCGGTTATTTTTGTTACCGCCGCACAAGATTCAGGACAGGTTATCATTGATATACAAGATGACGGACGCGGCATTGATCCTGAAAAAATTTTCGCTAAAGCCAGAGAAAACGGGCTCATACAAAACGGGCAAAAACTGAGTGAGGGCGAACTAATTAAATTAATTTTTGAGCCGGGCTTTTCAACAAAAGACTCAGTAACTCAAATTTCTGGCCGTGGTGTTGGCATGAATGTCGTGCAACAGGCCATTCAAGAAATTGGCGGAACCATCGATATCATTACCCAAGTCGGAATGGGCACTCGATTTCACATCACAATTCCAACATCACTTGAGATTGTCGATGCACTTATCTTTAAAGTTAATAATTCAAGCTATATTGTCCCAACGCAAGAGGTTCGTGAAATTCTTGAAATCAGACCTGAATGCTTGGTGCATCTTGCCTCTGGACGCACTGCCATTCGTTTGAATGACCGGATGGTCCCGGTTGAACACTTATCGGACTATTTGGATTTTGCGGAGCCGGCTGAGATTAAAGGACAGAAAAATAGTGTTGCAATTTTGGTTAGACTAAAAGACCGCTCCCACGTCGCATTTTTAATTGATGAAATCGTTTCGCAACAACAAATAGTAGTCCGACCGCTCAGCGATCATCTTTCGCGACTCCCCGGCTTTACTGCCGTTGGAGTTTTGGGCAATGGCGAGCCGGCGCTTATTTTATCTATTGGTTTTATCGGCGAATGTTACTTTAACTGGACCCTTGGTTCGCGTGATATGAGGAGGAATATGTGAGTGCTTCTAGTGCAATGTTAGACATAATCGAGTACGAAAAATTGGATAGTCACAAGTTTTTACTATTCAAGCTAAATAACGAATACTATGCAACTCCACTATTGGCAGTTAAACAAGTAGTTGAATATCAAAACATTAAATTTGTTCCTAATACCGCCCCTTATTTTCTCGGCCTAATTAATTATCGTGGGCAAATCATGGGTCTTGTCGATTTAAAAAAACGCTTCCACATGCCCGATCTACCTACAGGTCAAAAGACTTTTTTGATCTTTGAGTCAGAGAGTGGGCCAATCGCCGCACAAGTCGATCACGTCGAGGCGGTCATTTCGATCGATGATGAAAAAATTGAAAAGAAACCAAACATTCGCACAGATGTTCCGGTTCACTACATGATTGGTGTCGTTCAATACAATGATGATATGATCACTGTGATCGATCTCAATAAATCCTTTTCATCAGAGGACTACGTCGAAATCCATAGCACTAAACTGATGACCGGTTAATATGGCTGTTGAGTCTTTGCAATCCAGTGAGCGCGAACTTGTGTTTCAGCTAGCGAGAGAAATCACCGGAACGGCATTCTCAGTCAACTCACGTCATGAAATCCTAGTATCAAATGTAATTCGCCGAATAAATGCGATTCAGAGTCGGTCACTCAAACAATACCTTGAGTATGTCTCGTTGAATCCAATTGAGCTGAATTATCTAATTTCTGCTTTGACCATCCATACGACTAGTTGGTTTCGTGAGATGCCACATTTTCGTATGCTTGAACTTCGACTTCGTCGTCGCGGCCCGCTTCTAATAGGCGAGAAATTTCGTTTTTTAAGCGCGGCTTGTTCCTCTGGTGAAGAGGTCTATTCAGTCGGCTGTTTACTCGAGGCCTTTCGTCGTCATTTTATTGGATTTGAATATGAACTCTATGGTTGTGATCTCGATCCAATTTCGCTCGAAAAAGCCACTCAAGCCAATTATGAAATAGATGGGTTTGATACCATCCCACGAGCTTATCAAGCTTTTTTTCAATATAAAAAGAATATAACAAATAGAACTTTTTCAATTGATGCTCAAATAATAAGGCGGTCCACTTTTTTCAAAGCCAATCTGCAGAAAATTGAAGAGCTTGATCTCGGAGCGTTTGATCTTATCTTTTGCAGAAATGTTTTAATTTATTTTAAGGCGGATGAGGTCGATACTACCATTAAGAAGTTAATTAATTTATTGAAGCCAAAGGGATACCTAAGTATCGGACACTGCGAATCCATTCAAACAAAAAACATGGAAGTCACCGGCGTCGGAAATTCGACTTATACTCGAAATGACAATCTCCTGCTCAAAACAGTGCATGATCGCTTAATGCACTTTTTGGTAGTCGATGCTTCAAAGGTTTTTTGTGAATCGCTTCGCGAGCTATTTCACAGTAACGATATTAAATGCTCCACTGTCCACAGCTTAGAAGAAGGCAAGTTCTTTTTAAAAAACAATTATGTTGATCTGGTGCTCTTGGACTTTAATTTGCCTGGCGATAGTGGGCTTGAATGGCTAAAAGAGCAAAGGCATTTTAACTTTCAATCGCCAATTCTTTTACTTACGGATGCCGAGGTTCGATATGCGCCACAGGTGCTTGATGCGATGAATGGTCTGGCACAAGACTTTATGCATAAAAACTTAATAAATTCGTCACCACTCGACTTCGTAGGTCGCGCGAGGAGTATCGTTCTCGCTGGCAGAAATAAATTTAAAAATCTAGAAAGGCAAACGCAAAGGCTCCAGGTAGAAAGGGATCAATCGCAATTTGAAGACGCAGATTTGGTGCTAATTGGCGCGAGCACCGGCGGCACTGAGGCGCTAACCGCCCTCTTAAGCAAAATGCCAAAAACCGTGCCGCCAATTGTTTGCATTCAGCATATTCCGGTTGAATTTGCACCGGCTTTCTTCAAGCGACTTTGCGAATCTTCGGACCTAATCGAAGGCGTCTGTCGACCTGGTCAAGTATTAATACCGGGCCATCTCTATATGCCGTTGATTGACGCCCATATTGGCATTCGCCAAACTGGCGATCAATTTATCTGCTATTTATCTAATGCTGAAAAGATTTTGAGCCAAAGGCCGAGCGTTGACTTTTTATTTCAAAGTGCAAGTTTCATTACCCATAAGCGAGTGCTAGCGGTACTTTTAACTGGCATGGGTAAAGATGGCGCCCAAGGCATGCTCGAATTGAAAAAGGCCGGGGCCTACACTATGGTCCAAGATCAAAATTCGTCTCTAGTTTGGGGTATGCCTGGCGAAGCTCATAAATTAGGTGCGGTAAAGTACCTCGGCAATATAAATCAACTACGAGATATTATTATAAAAGCCTCAACAAGAAAACATAGCTCACCAAAAGCCAGCTAAACTTCTATCCAACGTGACATAAGCCCAACTAAGCCTTTAAAAATGAGTTCCACAGCGCTCTTGCGCGAGGACTGTTCGAGCTTTTTAAAGGCTTTCTAAAAAACCAAAATTGAAGGCTTAATTGGGCTTAGTAACAAAATATCTTAAGCCCAAGGCCATTACAAAAATTGAAATTCCAACACCAACTAAATTTCTAAAGTTGGGGCCGACAAATCCCAAAACTGCAATGAGCAGGCCCAAGAGTGCGACAAAACTGCTCACTTTTGAATGGCGTGCGCTGCTTAACTCAGGGCTCTTTGCCAATCGATCACGATTCGCCAAGACTTCAATTAGAGCCTGCATTTTGAGAGCTATACTCTCTGTTGGCGAAGCGCTTAATATGCGAGCATATTTTTGCGAGGCATAGTAGAGACAGCCCGCCCGATTGCAAGCCAATATGAACTCTTGATGTCGCCACTCAATTTCATAAGCTTCTTGAACCGCGGCCCATAAATCGGCAATGCTCAAATTCCCTTTTAATAGGGCCTTTTTGTAAGGACTTGTCTCTAAACTTTGTGTTTGCTTTGTCAAAAAATCCGCATCAAAATTTTGAGGAGTAGAGTGCTTCAAAAAGTGCGATGATTTTTCAGAGTTGAATTCCAATTTTGTAAACTCCTAGTTCGCCATTTTAGACGTTCTGCCAAGTTAGGAAATTTCACGATGCAAAAACTAAAGTATTACGCTCTTCCTATAGTAGCAGGATTTTTGATCGGCACAAGCTATATTCCGTTCCCGGCATGGTCTTTGTTTTTTTGCTTGGTTCCGCTTTTTATCTTTTGGATGAAAGCAAAAACTCCTTTCGAGAGTTTTTTTGCCGGCTGGCTAACCCAGTTCGTACTCAATCTCATCGGCTTTCATTGGATATATTATTTGGCCGCAGAGTTTGGCCACTTTCCAAGTTGGCTGGCAGCCCTTACTCTGCTTGGTTTTGCCGCCACCGCACATTTATATTTTCCGATTGCTGGCTTAATATGGTTCTTCTTAAATCGAAAACTGCAGCTTAAGCCTGCCCAAAGTTTGCTTCTTATGCTCGCCATCTTTGCGCTCTTGCAGAAGTATTTTCTGGTGTTGTTTCCGTGGCATTTTGGCTACGAGTGGTTTTTTGCAGGCTATAAAGGCTTTCAGCTTGCAGATATCATCGGCTTTGAGGGACTGAATATCTTTTCCATTCTCTCTAGCACGCTTCTCACCATGGCATTTTTTGCAAAATTCGAGTCTGCCAAGAAGTTTTGGCTTTTGGGCCTGAGCCCGGTCGCTATGGTTTTAACATTGAATCTACTCGGGCTTTTACGCTCTCAATTTTTGCCGACCCCAGACCAACACCTAAAAATACTCGCGATTCAAGCCAATATCGGCAATACCGAGAAAATATATGCCGAAAAGGGACGGGGCTTTCAAGACTACATAATGAACAAGTTTATTTCTCAAAGCGAAGCTGCTCTCAAAATTTATCCTGATACTGAATTTGTAATTTGGCCTGAAAGCGGATTCGCCGATCATCTGGATAATTACTTTCAAAATGAACCGCGAAATATCTTCATGAGAAGCTTTACTGCGAAAAATAAAATCAATTTATTTACCGGGGCCTATCACGAAGATCCAAAGTCGAGAAAGGTCTTTAATTCTATTTTTCTTATTGAAAGTGATGGCGTGATTAGGCAAGAGCCCTATGACAAAAGTATTTTGCTTGCCTTTGGCGAATACGTGCCATTTTCAAAGTATTTTCCAAAAGTCCTAAAATGGCTAGACCTTTCAGAGTTCGGCAGAGGCTCGGGCCCGCATCTTTTCTTTTCAAAGGACATCAAATTTGGCCCACAAATCTGCTACGAAGCTTTGTACTCGAAAATTTCACGAGATCTGTCGAAACTAGGCGCCGAAGTCTTCATTAACGTAACCAACGACTCGTGGTATGGCACATGGTTTGAGCCTTATCAGCATTTATATATGACTGGCGCCAGAGCTGTTGAGTTTCGCCGCCCCATGATTCGCGCCACCAATACTGGCATTACCAGCGTTATTCTAGCAAATGGCGATTTTTTAGCAAAGTCCCCTAGCCTTACGGAATGGAGTCATTTATATGATGTTTCATTCAACAAGAATCCAGAACATAGCCTATACGAAAAAATGATTTATTTTTGGGATTTCTTGCTTGGAATATGCATTCTATATATCCTGGCCGCCGCAACCATAGGACGCAATCGTGCACACATATAAAAATCTAGATTGGCTTGAAATTTTAACCCAACTCGAGAGGTTTGCAACATGCGATCTTGTAAGGTCGCGACTACGAGATATCAAGCCGCTCGATACTTCAGAATTGGCCATGCAAAGCTTTAAAGAAATTTCAGAGGCGCAAGGTATTTTAAGTTTTGGTGAGCGTCCGTTTATGGAGAGTTTAGATCTTTATGGAAGCTGGCATCAACGCTTAAAGAGAAATGCCGTTTTACAGATTCTTGAACTCAAGGACCTAAGGCGTTTCTGCCTCGAAAGTTTTGCCCTCTCCGAAACCATTGGCGAAATGACTGGCCCTTGGGTTTTAAAAATTAAGAGCCAACTAATGGATGCCACAGGCCCCTTATCAGCGATTGATCACATCATAAGTCCTGGCGGCGAAATCCGTACTGATGCGAGTGAAACGCTTTACAATCTTCACCGTGAACAATCTTCGCAAGTTAAAAACCTACAAACCAGTCTTGAACTCATTGTGAAAAAAAATGATATGGAGTCTATTCTTCAAGAACGTTTCGTTACCACTCGTGAAGGCCGTTGGGTCTTGCCAGTCAAAGGCGGAATGCAACACGCCTTTGATGGAATTATTCATGCCTCGAGCCAATCTAAGCAAACAGTTTTTATGGAGCCCGCAGAGGTCATCCCGCTCAACAATCGACTAAGACAACTCGAGGTTGAAATTGAACAAGAAATTGAGCGGCTACTCACCTCTTTGTCTGAGTATTTAGCGACCCAGCTTAGTCAATTTGAACGCACCCATGAAGCCCTGGCCTATGTCGACTATCGCTTGGCACAAGCCAAGCTCGCAGATGTATTAGAAGCTAATAGCTGTCGCTTTTCAGAATTGAATCTTCATCTCATAGACGTTCGACATCCACTACTCGTTCTAAAAAATGAAAAGGTAGTCTCAAATACAGTTCTCTTGCAAGGCAAAGAACGTATCTTGCTTCTCTCTGGGCCCAATGCCGGAGGCAAAACCGTACTCCTTAAAGCTGTTGGCCTCGCTAGCCATATGGCCTGCTGTGGCCTGCCGATTTGTGCGGCAGAAGAATCGACTTTGCCATTTTTTAAAACACTTACCATCGGAATTGGCGACTCTCAAAGTGTTGACGAAGCTTTATCCACCTTTGCCGCACATTTAAAAATTCTCGGCAAGGCCGCCACCTTAAAAGGTCATGAGAACTTACTATTGATCGATGAAATTTGCGGCTCAACCGATCCAGAAGAGGGCTCCTCTCTGGCTCGAAGTTTCATTGAAAAATATTCTTCAAATCAGGTTTTCGCGGTGATCACTTCGCATTTAGGCCCCCTCAAAGTGGGCTGGGAACAGGGCTCAGGCGTGACCAATGGCAGCCTCGAATACGATCAACAATCAGGCTTACCAACCTACAAATTTTTTATGGGCGTTCCGGGTCGATCACTGGCAATTCTCACGGCAAGAAGAGTCGGAGTCGATGAAAAAATATTGGATCGTGCCCTCGAGCTGCTTTCACCAGAAGCAAAACTTGAACACAGTTATTTACGAGACATTGAAAGCCTCAAAGAAGATCTACAGCGCCGCCAAAAAGATCTTGAGGTTGAATCACGCTCGGCTCGGGAGACAAAGCGAAAGTATATGACGCTCATCCAAAATTTCAGGCTCGAACGCGACACCTGGCTCGAACGCAT
>JAYVXS010000040.1:0-8123 GCA_043784965.1 Bdellovibrionales bacterium | reverse complement strand
TTTTTGGGTTTTGAATACTCCTCGGCCTATCCCCAATTTTTTCGTTGTTGGGGGCTTTGAGGTTTTTCAAGCTGTGCCGATTAAATTCAATGCGAGCTGGGATTAGGAAAAATAAAGCCACTTTTAGACATAAGCCGAGATATGCCTTGGCGTGCACTTTGCAAAGAGCTGCGATTTCGAGATCTGATAAATATCCGCAAGTTTGAATATTTTTACTTGGGCAGCGCACTTTCATTGAAAGAACTCGGAGTTCGTTCAGTAAATTAAATTCTCCGACCAGAGATCCGTAATTTTTAAAAAGTTCACGTATCAATGGAAGACTATCAAGAACTTCTTCGCGACTTTGAAGCGGGCAGATTAATAGAGTGATATTTTCGGTACGTGGTTGCAAACACTGGGAGGACTTTGTTAAATACTTACGACAGGATTTTGATTCGTTAACTGTAGTGAAAACAAAAAAAGTTTCTTAAGATGACTGTGAATTTGAAATGATGAATAGCTCCATCGACTTGAAGATTTTTCGCAAAGCTTTTAATCTTTCGCGGATAGTTCAGACAATAAACTTTTTTGCGATCCAAAATTTTAGCCGTTGCAGTGGGTTTCGATTCCCGAAAGGCGTATAGCGGTGAAACAATTTATTAAGATAACCATCGTACACGATCGCGTGCGGGGCCGCATAAACTCGACCGGTAACCGTCAAAATTTTGAGGATTTCGCAACCCATCACTCCGGCTGAAAGTTCTATTCCCATAGGCGTAGAAGGACCCTTTTTCTCAGCAAAATTCGTCTTTTTTCTGTCAGCCAGATAGGCTCGTTGAGGAGTTCCTGGAGTAAGACCCAAAATAAATTTGATCGCTAGGTTCACATCAGTGTCTGTTTCTTTCCAGTTGAAGTAATCGTCAAAACTCATGCCTCCTGGAATAAAATTAATCAGGGCGGCCGACATTGCTATTGGACCTACCGTCGTCGCCGGAATTTGATGCTGAAAACAATACCGAAAAACTTTTTCTCGAATCCGAAAAGCAAAAAAATCAAGACCGTCCACGTAGGCATCCACCCCAGAAAAAAATTCATCAAGATTTTGTGGAGTCACGCCCTGACGAAAAGATTTAATTCGTAAATCGGGATTGATCGCCAGCGCTAACTCGCTCATCACTTCCACTTTATCGCGACCAACAGAGAATAAATTAGCTCCAACCTGACGGTTAAAATTTTCGATCCCAAATTGATCCATATCGGCAATGTGAAATCCACCAATACCCAATCGGACTAAAGTCAGCAAATGACTTCCCCCAGCACCTCCGAGACCGGCAATAGCCACGGTCTTGTCTTTTAAAATGTCCAGCGTGGACTGTGAAATCACTCCGACGTTGCGTGAAAATGCAAGATTCCTATCAAAGCTTTTTGTTTCTTTGGGCCGTCCTATATTCATATTTTACCTATCGGCTTCAAGCGAAAATTCTTAATAGGTCTGTTCCTTTGTAAGCATCTCAATTGGACGAATGTCCACATTTAGTTCAACGACAATTCTTTCGATAAGCTTTGGTAAGCATGCACAGCTTTAATAAAAAAAGGAGTGACTTATGAGGAGTGACTTATGAGGAGTGACTTATGAAGTTCGAAAGTCCGTTTTGTTCGAAACAACTTGAAAATCTACCTTCAAACATTCGCGCGGAAATCCAAAAAATATCAGGAGTTCGCCCCGGTCCTTTTTTCTTCCAGCTTATTCTGGCTTGGACAGTCATTTTTGCAAGTATCGGAATCGCGAGCCATTTAAATACGGTATGGGCTCAAATTTTAGCTATCATAATTATTGGGACAAGAATCAACATTTTGGGTCTACTGATTCACGAACAGGCTCACAAACTTGGTATGCGGGGACAGCTCGGCGATTCACTGGTAAACCTTTTAGCGGCTTACCCTTTGATAATTATGTCGGTCGAAAATTATGCGAAGGTCCATATAGCTCATCACAAACATTATTTTTCTGAAAAGGATCCCGAGCATCTTCGAAAGACCGGGATAGAGTGGCAGATCCCAAAAAAGTCTGGCGAACTTCTCAAACTCTTTCTGATGGATGCAATTGGCCTGAGTTTTGTTTCCATTATTCGCGGAAAAAATAACTTCTTGGAGGGGGCGCCAGAGTTTTTGCGAGCCAAGCCCACACCTAAATGGATCCGGCCTTTATTTCTGCTGACAATGATCACTGTCCTTAGCGGACTGCATTTGTGGATCTATTTTCTACTCTACTGGGTTGTGCCGATTCTTACAATTGCCCCCGTGATTATTAGATGGGGTGCGCTCAGTGAACACATCTACAACACTCCAGGAGCACGTATTGAAGAAAATTCGCCGCTGATTATTCCGAGCCGACTTGATAGGATTCTTCTGCCGAATTTAAATTTCTCATTCCATCCTTATCATCATTGGTATTCCAACGTTTCATTCTCGGAACTTCCGAAAGTTCATGCCTTGTACCGACAGCAGGGACTTGTGGACGAGAGCAAAACTTTTTCTGGAAATCTTGCGTTTCTGAGATTCATTTTATCGGCGCAAAATTTAAATCAACACAATTCTTCGGATAAAAAGGCTTCTTGATCCACTTTGATAATTTGAATTTCAAATTATGAGAATTGAGAAACAAAGTAATTTTCAAATAGCGCCAGACCCAAACGGTCAGGATTTTTAATTTCACGATGTTGGTCGATAAAGTCTTGACCAATTATAAGCATGTCGAAAGCCCTCAAAAAACTCTGTTTCTTGGCCATCGAGGAAAAATTGAGTTGTGCTTCATTCAGCGCCGCTTCGTATCCTACTTCATTAGCGCGATCGACCAATTTGCCTATTGTAGGTCGTCTACCTGACACGCACCAAGGTGTTAATTTTTCTGCAAGTCTTTGTATTCTTTATGGGTATATGGAGTTTTACCCTGGTGTAGATCTTGGACCAGATTTTTTAAATATTCTCTGGGATTTAATTTGTTGAGCTTACCAGAGTCGGACACAGTATTCCCAGGCATCCCGACGGCGGTCAAGGCATAGTTGTGTCCGAAAAAATAAAGGGTGCGGCACAAAAATTTGATTGTTACTTTAAGTATTTAACTGGAGTAATATACAGTATATATTGAAAGACTGCCAAGTGAGTATTTTAGTAACCTCCAAGGAGCGGTTTTCTTTGACGATGAGCTTTGGAAATTTATGAAATCACCACCAGAATCTAAAGTTTGGGACTACATTATTGTCGGCACGGGCATGGGTGGTGGACCCGTTGGCTTGCGATTGTCCGAAGCTGGATTTTCAGTTCTGTTTTTAGAAATGGGATTATCCCCATTTGAAGCGACGGCCATGAAAGGGAAATTTGCTGAAGAGTATGATCAAAATTATGATAAAATAGATATTTTGAATCGAGCCGGTCGGTCTAGCGAATTCGTCTTCGATCATATCCCCTCCCTTTTTTGTAAAAAAATGTCGCCCTTATTGGGCTGCGGAACGGGCGGGTCGAGTGCTCTATATGGCGCAGTACTTGAGCGATTCAAGCGCAGTGATTTTGAGACATGGCCTCTGTCGATTGAGAATCTGACTCCATACTACGAACAGGCAGAAAAACTATTTCGTGTGCGCAAGTCCGAATCGCTTTTTCATCCGGGCAATCAAAAACTTTATAATTATTTGAAAGACATTGGTCTGCACCCAGAGTGTTTACCCTTGGCCAATCAGGCCGTTGCTAACTGTACGGGATGTCAGTCATTTTTATGTGCACAAGACTGCAAGAATGACAGTGGTAAGATTTGTATCGAACCCGCCATTAGAACGTTGGGTGCCCAAATTCTTAATAGCTGTGAGGTGCATAAAATTGAAGTCTTGAATCATCGTGCGACAGCGGTTCAAGCTTCTCACCGGAATAAGCTTATAACATTGAAAGCGAAAAATATTGTTTTGGCCGCAGGCGCGCTAAAGAGCCCGATCATTTTGCAGAAATCGGGAATTGGACAGGAGTCTGGGAAGTTAGGCCGGTACCTCATGCGCCATTTTGTAGATTTATACAGTCTAAAGATCGATGCGGACCCACAAAATCCCATCAGTAAGGAACTTAAATTTGATGACTACTACGGGCAAGGCGGAACCGTACAAAGTTTTGGACGCTTTCCACCACTAAAAGTCATCGCCAATGAAATTCCATTCGGTCGATTGTTAACTCCCATTTTGAAATTGATAACTCAGAACCGGTTAGTTTTGGCCTCCATCATTCAAGACACGCCACGATTTGAAAATCGAGTCTGGAGTGAAAATGGAAAAACTAATATCTGTTATAAAATTCACCAATCTGATAAAACCAAAAACGACCAGTTTCGAAAAAAAATATTGCAGTTGTTAAAGCCTTTTTCTGTATCGCTGATTGCATCAGCCCATAAAAACAAAATGCTGGCACATGTGTGTGGCACTTGTAAGATGGGTAATAATCCAAAAGAAAGTGTGATCGATTTTGAAAACAGAGTTCATGGGTTAGATAACCTGTACGTCGTCGACAGCTCATTTTTTCCGACCAGCGCGGGAACTAACCCCGGCCTGACGATTGCCGCGAATTCGTTACGGGTGGCTGATATACTGAAGCGGCAGTCAGCGACGTAAGTGAATAATTAAATTGTTTCGGAGGTTTCGTGAACGAGCATATCTTAAAAATCTGTAGTATCTGTAGTATCTGTAGTATCTGTGGGAGCCCAAGGGACCAAAAATAATGTTAAAAAAACCGATAATTTTATTTTATGCCTGCTTCGGCTATTTTTTTTCATCAGCGATGGAGCCGGCCATGATACTGAGGAAAGGTCCTAGTTTATGAAAATATCTCCCCCCAATCGTGCGACCACAAAATATTTTATTGAAACTCAAATTATTATAAACGCACCGATCACGCAGGTCTGGCAGGCACTAACCGATTTTACCAATTATGATAAGTGGAACCCGTTTATTCCCAAAATTTCGGGGATCCTGAAGCCAAATGAAATTTTAAGAATTAAAATTCAAGTGCCCGGCGAAAAAACAAAAAATTATAAAGTCAAACTTCTACAAGTGACTGCCCCCACTACGCTCCATTGGCTTGGTCACTTTATGATTTATGGTCTCATCGATGGACGTCATTCATACGAATTACAGCATATCGATATTAATAAAACTCTTTTAATTCAGTATGAAAATTTTCGAGGGATTTTGGTTCCGTTTGTTTGGAGAAATTTCTTAAATTCAAAATTGCGTATCGGATTCGTATTATCCAACGAAGGTTTGAAAAACTATGTCGAAGCTAAAAATTAAGAATAGATTTACATTTTAGTTTTATTGGGTATTTTCTTTAACTAAACTTCTTAATTGGTTGGGGACATCAAAGTTACCGAATTCTTTTTGAATGGACCGAGCCGATTTGCGAAAGCTGTCATTTGTAAATATTTGTTGGACCGCAGCCGAAAGGCTTTCTTCCGTTATGTTCCAGTAGCGGAGCATAAGGCCCGCGCCACGTTGTTGAACATGTGCCATATTAAGGAGTTGATCGTTATTGCATACAATGCCAATGATCGGTACCCCCCCCAGCTGAGAGCTGCATGGCACATCGGCGAGCCTCCATTGCAAATGATTAGCGAAATTTTCTGAAAAACGGTTTCAATAGGTAAAAAGTCCGTAACGTAAACATTTGCATAGAGCGGAAGATTTATTTTCCTTCCTGATAAAGCCACAATGACTTCAACATCTATTTTTGAAAGTGTTGCCAGTATCATTGGCAAAAGCCTAATGTCTCCTGATGATCCTAAGCTTACAAAGATCCGGTTTTTATTTTCTTTTAAGTTTTCCCACCAGGCCGGCAGGGGCGTTGGTATTGACCAAGTCATAGGACCTATGAAAACTTCACGGTCCAATTTCTTTTTTAAAGGAATCAGATTCGGCGTATCACAAAATACAGTTACATCACCATCTGTGATGACCTGACGATAATCTTTAAAACTTAAGCCAACACGAGCAAGTGATTTTCTGATTACAAAGACTATTTTAAAAAAAATAATTTTAATTATAACAGACGCGAACGGGGCAACAAAAATCTTAAATATTTTTTCTCCAAGCAGGCGAACAATTGGTGCTTCGGGCATGGGATAATTTAATTCAATTTCAGGACTCCAGTAGGCATTGGTAATATTAATATATTTGATTTTTCTTAGGCGGCAGCTCACGGATAAGGAGTGGCGAAAGTCCCCTATAACCAAGTCTGGTTTGACCTTGTCCATGACTTGTAAATCTTCTTCCACGTGATCCGCAAAAGTGGTGGCATCATAAATAGGTTTTGCTTGATTAACTATTTTTGAAAACTTGATAGGGTCAATACCACTTACTTCAATGAAGTTGACACCCGTTTTCGGAACCAAATTTTTGAAAACAGCGCTGCTCGCGAGATAGACCTCATACTGAGTTAGATCTAAACACTCGATCCATCGCAAGGGCCTGACAAAGTGCGCCAAGGTTACAGAATGAGAAAAGAAAAGTATTTTTTTTCGTTCGATAACGTCCCCTACCTTTCTAGTTTTTTTAAATATCAACGACCTAGGCGGCTCTCTGAATACTGAAAACCTACGACTTTCAATCGTCGATGCTTTACGTGCGAATTCTTAAAATTTCTTCTAGGGGTCTTCTAAAAGTTCGTGATTTATCAGGAAGTGGAGTTGCCTGACCTGTTCTAATCATCCAAATGGGCTCTAGGCCAAGTGGAATCGAGAATTCTTGGCGTAAAATATTTTCTCCTTCACGGAAAAAATCAATCCATTTTCGGGGCAGCTCTATAAGACCATACCTTGCACAAAGGGAAATCATTGAACAAATCGTGAGGGGTTGAACCCCGTAGCCCTGTTGATTAAGTGACAACCACACCATCATCATGAGTCGTCCGGCATGAACGATATTTGACGAATCAATATTAGGAATAGAAATACAAACGAGTCCTGCTGATGATTCCAATTGTCGTTTTAGGCGAATTGAAATTTGTGGACGAAGGACTGGCCCCAGAATATTTAGAACAAAGGGAAAGTCACGAAGGATCAGTCCCATTGGAAGTTCCCAGAATCGAAATCCAACATTTTGCCACCACATTCCATCTCGTGTCTTTCGGACTTGATTCATGGTGAAACGCACCCACTTAAGTGTAGCCGGTAGAATTTCTGAATGATCCAGCAACAACTGTTCTGCTTTTACGATATAATTGATGAGGCGTTGATTAGGTTTTGGCAATATATGTATTCGGGCTGGCGCAAATGAGTTTTGTTGAACGATAATTTCTCGAAGCATTTCTGAGTTGAGTTCTCCTCCCGTGTAAAGCCTTCGATCTGTCGACCGGTGAAGAAGTACTTCAGATAAATGATTTTGGGGCCGGTCACTGGTTAGAAATTGAACCCTAGCCCAAAGACTTTCATCTTGTTGGTTGGGTTTTTCAAGGCTAAATGAGGTGTGGAATTGAAAATCAGAAGCCGCCAGATCTATGGCACTCAAGAGACATCCTAAAGAAAGCATTGATGCCGTTCCCGCAGGGTTGAGAGGATGGTCAGCGCGGCCAGCGCGGCCAGCGCTATGGATGATACCTAAAGTTTCACCATCCCATTCGAAGGTCCAGGGCTGACAGTTGTCTCCACTAGGCGACCGGACAGATTTTTCAATAATTTGATCTATTGTCACATTCATACTTCGCCTCCACTGTTGTTAGTTTATTATGGATATAATTTTGTGTCCACTACGTATTAAAAATAAGTTAAAAATAGTTTCGAACTTCCACAAAGTAAAATTTGGATTTTTTTCCAAAATTTTGCAGGCCATCTCCCAGTCAGACATAGCTATTGGAGTTCGAGAGTATGGGTTTCGATTCGAAACTCGTTTGAGAATGCTGGCTTTCAACTCTTGAGCTTCTATCACCAATCTGTGAGATGGATGAAACTCAAAAGTCCAACGCCATTCAGAAGCCCCCCCACTGCGGTATCAGTATTCGCGCAATAAAAACCGTCAAGTAGAGCTGCGATTTCTAAGTTCCTAGCAAAAGCACCCAATGAAATGGCGGCTGCGAAAAAAAAAGGATCAATTGAAGACGGCGACTTTAAATATTCA
>JAYVXS010000039.1:0-23699 GCA_043784965.1 Bdellovibrionales bacterium | reverse complement strand
TGAGATGCATTTTGACTGGCCAGTCAATGAAGCAAAACTCTCGCGTGGATTTTTAATTCGCAAGCGCAAACCCCATTGGGGGCTCGATCTTGCTAATAAAAAGGGAACTTCAATTTTAGCAGCAGAAAGTGGATATGTTGTTTACATCGGCAGACAATTTCACGGCTATGGCCGACTCATTGTAATTGAACATAATGATCAGTGGGCAACTTTGTACGCTCATTTAAATAAATTCTCTGTTAAAGAAGGTGATTTTGTAAAGCGTGGTGATGCGATCGGAGAAATGGGCCGCACTGGACACGCAACAGGCTCACATCTGCATTTTGAATTACGCGATAACCGCAGACCAGTTGATCCAATTCAACACTTACCAGCTCTTCAGTAAAATGCAAAGAGCTAGACTAGCCTCAAACCTAGCTTCCAAAATAGTTTTATTATAAGCTAAAATGATCCGAAAAGTACCTATGAAACCAAATCGCAGACTTGCGGCTATCATGTTCACCGATATGGTCGGTTTTAGTGCATTAACCTATCGAGATGAACAACTTTCGAAAGAGCTGATCTCTGAGAAGAGAAAAATTGTCAGACAATATATTCATTTACACAATAATTTCAAAAGAAATGGATGATATTCTCAAAGATATAAGTGTGACTCTTCCCTTCGCATTTTCAATTTTTGCAATTGCTACTGGCACATGGGAGCATATCCAAAAGAATCGAGATGCGCGAAAGGTACGCCGTAGAAACGAACTGGTATTAGAGTTGATTCGACTAGTACGTACCACCGCTGATCCTTTGGAGGCCATCAAACTATTTCAAAAACGGACGTCAGAGCTTGTGCTTGCAACAAAATCGCGAACTATGGTTGTTTAAAGCTTCTATTTATATTGAGCCTAAGATCTTTAGCAAGGCTTGCAAATAGCATACATATTGTTGAAAACAAAATAGCCGTGAGTAAAGCCAATAAGTAATTAAAAAATAAATGATTTGCAAACTCACCTACAAACTTCATCTCAATTACATGAAGTAAATTATTTCCTAAAATTAAAATTAAGGTCAGGAAAGCTAAAAAAACATATAAAAATATTTTTGCAGGACTAGCGAGCAAAGAATAGCTCCATAAAATAGAAAGTATAAAAATATTCCACCAAGGAAAGATAAAACCTATTCCGAAAGCTAGAATTATAAAAATCAAGTCACAGGGCCAGTAAGATTTCATTTTTTATCTTTCCCCGTCAAGATCACTCTTTTAAATGGATTTTGGCTTGGTTGCTCTAAATACTGCAATGGTCTTAATTTCGATTCAGCCCAGTCTTTGAGAAAATCCCTTGAATGAGGGCTACGAACATCGCCAGATTGGCCGCCCGGATAAATACCCCAAGCCTTTAAATTTGGACCAAGTGAGACCACCATCTTCCAAACCGGACCATGGTTTTTTCGATTCGCTAAAATATTGTATCGATTGCCGTCCGAATCAATGCTGGTTGATAAAAATGGCAGTCGTGTTAAATGATTAAGTAGGGCGCGACTCTCAAAGTGCCATTGCCAATTATGCAAATCATGCCCGTAATTTTTCTCTAAGTTTTTAAGACTTTCTTTTAGGCTGTTGTGCATAATTTCTTGAAAATTCGATGCTTTTGGATTGAGCCATTTGGACTTCAAATCGTTTTTTAATAGCTCAGAGGTGGTATAGGCATTTGGATAAACATAGTTCTCGCGATCAGGAAAGTAGTGACTCCAAAGTTGAGACTCAAGCTGATTCCAAAGTTCTTCAAAAATGCTGGCTCCGATTGAGCTCGCTTCATTTTTATAATTCCAAGATGATAGCTCAGTTAGAGCTTGGCTTTCAAAACTTGAGAGCTTCATTTTCTTTAACTCACCAATCAATATCGGCAAGACCTTTTCGGCAAGCTTATTAAAACTATCTTTTTGCATATCAATGATTTCTTCAGGTTGCCAAACTGCTTGTTCACTTAATAGCTGGTGGATTCTTTGGGCGCGAAAAGGTGGTTCATAATATTTTCCCAAATAAAATGGATAAGCCTTATTCATAGGCTGTTGATTCGCAGAAAACACAAAATTTCGCGATGGATTCACCTCTGTGGCAAACTCACTGGAATCCAGGCTGCCAGACCACTGATATTTAGCGTCGCTTCCATCGCCGACCATTTGGCCTTGAGCTCTAAATCTCAACGGAAAGTCCCCATACTGACCAATGCTCACATCACCTTTTGAATCGGCACAGATGAAGTTTTGTGAAGGCGCTGCGTAACCTTTAAGAGCTGACTGACCGTCGCTTATAGTGCCCGCTTGATTCAACATTAAAAGACTTTTGAGCTCGTTCGAAGCTTTGAGCGCCGTCCATCTTAGCGCCAATCCATGAGGGATCACATTTGGTCCTGGCGCTTTATCATCATCAAAAACGATCGGCCCAAAATGAGTACTTCTTAAAATTAATTTATGCGGCGACTCGCCTTTTACAAATATTGTGTGTTCGTGCGCTTCGACTTTTCTCCACTCGCTATCAAAGAAATATTTCTGATGGCTTGAATCTTGGTATTTAAGCTCATACCAATCCATAAAATCACCGCTGGCATTAGTCACAGCCCAGGCAAATTTATTTGAGAAGCCAACTATTACCCCAGGCGCACCAGCCAAACTGGCGCCGTAAACATTCTGCGACGGAGAGATCAGCTGAAGCTGGTACCATAAAGAAGGGAGTGAATAATCAAGATGAATATCATTGCTTACAATTGGCAGGCCGGTTGAAGATTTTTTGCCAAATACTGCCCAATTATTACTTCCATTGCCTGGGTGTGGTACGACTTTTAATTGCTGATCTTTAAGCTTCGCTTGAAATAGATCTTTTGGTAGCCCCAAAGAACGATTCTTAAAGTTCCACTTACGATCGGCTGAAATAATGCTTTCTTTATATGAAAATTCATCTGGAAATAATTCTTTAAAATCACCTTGAGAAAAGAGCTGATGACTCCTGGTGAGTTGAAGATCTTTTGACCCACCGGCAAGACTAAATGTCATAAACTTTGCAATGAGGGCAGTTTTTAATGGCGACCAATGCTCGGGCTTATAAGCAAATAACTTAAACTCAAGTGGCAAATTAGATGCTTCTAGGTGATCTATGAAAAAGTTGACTCCTTTCGTAAAGTTCTCAATTGCAACTTTCGTCAAAGGATCTGAAAGCATGAGCCCAACGCTTGCTTCGGCAGCCTCTGGAATTCTCAATTGTACAAAGGTTTCATCGATGGCGTAGGTTTTTTTGCCAAAAACTTCAGACAATCGGCCGGCGGCAAGCCTTGAAAAAAAATCCATTTCCCAAAGACGGTCACGAGCTTGAATATATCCCTCGGTAAAATAAAGGTCTGAATCGTTTTCAGCAAAAATATGGGGGATGCCCGTCGATTCAAATTCTACCTGAACTCGATCTTTGAGCCCAAGCTCAAGTTGCTTTGGTAAATGTTCAAAATCATTGTGAGTCATCATCCAAATTCCACTATAGGGATTGAGAATTTGCCCAAGAGAAGCCATCGGACCAAGCGGTACAAAGAGTCCGGCCATTAAGAGGCATATAGAAAAAACTTTGAAAATTAGAACTTTATTCATTTCGGATAAACTTAAGGAATAAGAATTGTGATTAGAAATCAAAGATGAAAAGTGGGCTCATTTGAGTAAAAGCCCACTAAAACTACAAAATTATAAGTTGATATTAGCAGAAATCGCTAAGTTGGTCTTTTCTGATCGTACATCAGCCCAAACCCACTGAACATTTGGGTAAAGGTAAATGTCGCGAGTGATCGCAAGACCGATACCAAAACTCTGTGTTGGATCGTCACGAACGAAGGCTTTTTGATCATTAGAGCTATTGAAGTAACTAAAACCACGATAAACTGTTCTTAGTGAAGCCATATCATTGAGCTCATATTCAGCAAATGGATAGAGCGCAACATAGTCCAATGGGCTGTCGCCGTTTCTAGCTGTAGTTTGTGAGTAGTATTCGCGATAGTAGCCCAAATCCAGGCCCAAATCCAAGCGTGAGGTACCCACCTTTGCTAAGATAGTATAATCAAAGTTTGTATTCCAAAGATCATCATTTTTACTGGCAGCATTGCTAGTGTATTTCACAATGCTGGCTTCGATTACGTTTTGCACAATTCCGACCTTAAAAGCTCGGCTATAATCCAAAACTGGATTTTCAACTTGGCCTTTTTGTCCTTGATATGTGGGGGTTAGCCAGCCAACGCCGATACCAAGACTTAAGCTGTCATGATCGCTTACACGATATTTAGCAGAAATGGTGCCTGAAAGTTTGGTTGGTTCTGGATTTGTGGTTCCAGGGCTCAACTGTGGTCGCTCTTGACTAAGTGGAGCATTGATCGATCCGCCGTTGTAATTAAAAGACGACTTTAACGAAATCAATGATTTTGATCCTGTTGAAGCGCGTAACTTCTTATTTGTGATCTCTTCATCAATGTCTTTTCTTTGCGAACTCACTTCACTCGGCATTTTGCTTTTTGTGGTCGTGGTATCACTGATTGCCGCCTCTTCAGCGTGAACAAGACCCGCTGCTAGAAGTACAAGTACTGATGCTAAAAATCTCATTAATCCCCCTTTTGAAAGCTCTATATTTATGAGCTTTATTTTTTAAATTCGTCTATCCTTAGACTGAAGTCTTAGTTTTAACGTCATTAGTTACAAAAGTTAAAGAAAATAGTGCACTAGTAAAAAAATTTCGCGCATTTGGTCGAAAAAGTTACAAAGTCTATTCGTCTAAAATACCGGTGATTTTTCATATTTGCTGATTGGATTAGATTTGTTTAGTCCTACCATAAGAAATGCTGCGATTGATCCTTTGTATGAGGAAATGTTCCAGTAAAATTCATTTGGAACAATAGACCTCTTATGTAATTTGTTACGAGCTACAGCGGATTACAATGCCTTAAACGCAAGATAGTTACATAAGAGGTCTAAAAAGCTACAGAAGCCTACCCATTAATAGCTGGTAAACAATTTTAGTTTGCAGATGATCACTGCAAATATTTTAGGCTTATTAGGGCTCTGAGCAGAAAATTTTGTGGTTCCTGGCATTCAATTAGGTATTGATCTACTTATAACAAATTGATAGCGTGATTGCTTCTTTCTTTTTGTCGTTCCTTAGCGCAGTTGGTAGCGCGTTCCCTTGACATGGGAGAGGTCACTGGTTCGAGTCCAGTAGGGACGACCATTTTTATGCTATCAAAATAATGAGTGAAGAGATTTAAATTTTTAAGGAGTTACTATGTCTAAGTTTCTTTTTTTTCTTGCCCTATGTTTGAGCCAATTTTTGGCCCAATTGACTCAAGCGTCCATTGCGCCTACAAAATTTGCGAGTCAAATTGCTCAATGGCGGAAATCACAAAGTGCGCCATCGCAGAAGAAGCTCAATGCGTTTTACCAAATGTATTGGGAATATTTAATGACGAGTTATCCTGAATGGGCCACCTATCAGGGGTTTCCAGGGCAAAATGATCGTTGGACCGACCATTCGAGGGCTGGGATTGAAAAGCGAAAAGAAGAAAAGCGCTCGGCACTAAATGCCTTGATCTCGATTTCTGAAAAGGGCCTAAGTGGTGAAGATCTGTTGAGCTACCGATTACTTCGCCTTCGTCTAGAAGATGATGTTGCTAATTTTACCTTCCCTGAAGAGTATTTGGCTATCAATCAATTGAGTGGAATTCACACCAAAATGGTCGATCTCTTCTTAATGGCTCCAAAGCGAAATATTGCAGATTACAAAGATATGCTGGCACGACTCAACTCAGTTCCTACCGCAATAGATCAAACTATCGAATTATTACGTGAGGGCCTGAAAAATTCAGTGACCCAGCCCAAGGTAACACTCGCTGGATTACCAGCGCAGTTCGATAAGCTCTTAACCGAACAATTGGAGGACAGTCCAATATATAAAGTTTTTGCTGAGATTGGACCCAATGTAATGAACTCTGATAAATCGACTGAGATAAAGGCCCAAGCTAAAGAGTCCATTTTAACCAAGGTGTTTCCAGCGCTGCGTAAGCTTCGTGAATTTTTGCTCAAAGAATATATTCCAAATTGTCGAGAAACTATTGGCTGGTCAACTTTACCCAATGGCCAAGCCTGGTACAATGCTCGTATTAAAAGTCAAACAACAGTTGACCTAAGCGCAGAGCAAATTTTTCAATTGGGTATCTCTGAGGTGACAAGAATTCGATTCGAAATGGACAAAGTTCGTGAAGGGCTTAAGTTTTCTGGTGATTTTAAGAAATTTAATGAATCTTTGAAGGATGCAAAATTCTATTTTACAACAAGTGAGGCGTTATTGGAGCGCTTTCGCAGTATTAGCAAAACTATTGATCCTGAATTGCCGAAATTTTTTAGAACTCTTCCACGCTTAACCTACGGGGTAATCGAGATGCCCGCCTTCAAAGCGCGCTCTTCTCCAGCAGCTTATTATGAGGGCGGCAGCCTTGATGTGGGTCGATCCGGAAATTTCATCGCCAATACATATGATCTAAAAGCCCGACCAAAATGGGCAATGATCGATCTGACTTGCCATGAAACTGTGCCTGGGCACCATCTTCAAATCAGTATAGCGCAAGAACTTGAGGGGCTCCCCGAGTTTCGTAAAAATATGGATTATACAGCTTACGTTGAGGGATGGGGTCTTTATTCCGAAACAGTTTGCGATGATATGGGCCTCTTTAAAGATCCATATGATAAATACGGCCAACTGACCGCTGAAATGTGGCGCGCGGTTCGTCTTGTCGTCGATACCGGTATCCACGCAAAGGGCTGGAGTCGCGAGCAAGCGGTGAATTTCTTTCGCGAAGCGGGTCCATTTGCAGATCAGGAAATTCAAGCTGAAACCAATCGTTATATCGTCTGGGCAGGCCAGGCTTTGGCTTATAAATTAGGGCAGCTCAAAATTAAGGAGTTGCGCGAAAAGTCAAAAAATCTACTTGGAGAGAAATTTGATATCAGAACATTTCACGATCAAGTATTAAGCTCAGGTGCCCTTCCATTGGCAGTTCTGGAAAAGAAGATCACCGATTGGGCTAATTCAACAGTGGCCGCCAAGCCTAATCTGAAAACAAAGATCCACTAAAGACTTTTAAACTAAGTCATCCCAGACCAAGAAAGATGGGGCCATCAAGGTCCCTCTTTTTTGTCGGAATAAAATCTCGAAACTGAATCCGCGAATTCGTCTTCATAAATTAATAAGCTAGCTCCAGATTCAATTGATCAACAATAGAAGGGGCCAGACATTAACTATTTTAACTTAAAGATTAGAAATGTTTGGTCGTCCGGCAGGGGGGCCGCCCCCTGAAATTTAGTCAGCGTACTAATAAGTGCTTCTCTCATGCCCTCAATTTTTAATGAAGCTTTTTCAGACTCTAAGAGAGTTTTGAAAAGTCTACGATCTCCAAAAGCAAGGCCGCGCTCATTTTCGACCTCAGTTACTCCATCGGTATAGACGAATAAAGTATCGCCCGAATTCAATGTTAATGTGCCATGCTCGAAATGTGGATCTTGAAGCATTCCGAGAAGAGTTGAGGCCGTCAGCGACAAAAATTTTAAATCAGTGACCTCTGGTGCTAACAAAGTTTTAGTGATGAAAATGGGCGCCGGATGCCCGGCATTTGCATATTCGCAGACACCAGTTTTTAAATTTATCGAGGCAATAAAAAACGACATTAATTTTTTGCCTTGAGAGACGGCTGAAACCGCCCAGTTAAGATGATGAAGTGCTTTAATGGGTGTAATTACCGGATCACGTTCAATCAATGATACACTGGCCCTTGCCGCCGCTGTCACGAGTGCTGCGGCTACCCCATGACCCGTCACATCACCAATCCAGACAAACATTCGTTCACCAATTTGATGATAATACCACCAATCACCACCACATTCTGATGCCGACGTATAAGAGGCTGTTATCGAACATTTCTCGTCGCTAAAATTTGGGTTTATGAATAGTGACTCTTGAACTTCCTTCGCAGTATTTAACTCAGCTTGCATTCGGCCGAACTGAACTGCATTCGACTTCACTTGGGTCACTTCCTGGCCAAGCAGAGTGAGAATAAAATTTTTAGAAATTCGATCGATCATACTTGCTCGTAAATTAAACAAATAGGATCTTGCAGATTGCCCATCTTGATTGAGGTCCATTTCAAACTCTATCCCACTGCTTGATACTAAGCTCATGGCCTCAACAATTTTTGACTTAAAAACGAGCCATTGCTCTGGACGCATTAGCTCACTTAGATCATGTAAATGTAGAGTTTCAAAGTCTACTTTGAGTTCGGCTGCTAGCTGAAGGTTGCCACGATGAATTTCACCAGAGGGACTGAAGACAACATATATGCCGGCAATATGATCTAAAATTTGATCGCCGTGCGACTTGGCCACTTCAAAAATTTTCAATATTTGATAAGTGGCTTGTAAATCCTGATTATTGTCCACGACAAACTACTCTCTGTTGGTATTTCAAACGGCTTTGACTTGAGTCACTTTCTCAATTGCAGAAATTAATTTATCCGCTTGGTACGGCTTAGTTATCCAAGCGCGAACGCCGGCCTTTTTGCCGCGTTCCTTTGATTCGGCCGTAGATTCAGTAGTGAGCATGAAAATGCTAAGTGTTGCTGGCTTACCAGCCTCTGTTAACTTCTCGCACATTGTAAGGCCATCCATAATTGGCATATTTACATCACAAATCGCTACATTTATCGCCTTATTCTCTTTTAGTATTTTTAACCCCTCAGCTCCGTTAGCCGCCTCCAAAATAGTAAAGCCTCGGCCTCCCAGATCTTTTTTAAGTTGAATACGCATTGTATCTGAATCGTCTACTATTAGGATAGTTAACATTTTCGCCTCTCAATCTAATTTATAAAAATTGAACATCGCCACTATCGTTTGAGTCGTTTTTAGCTTCAAAACGAAACTCCTTGAATACCTCAATATGAGTCGAGCAACAAATCTGATCATCGCCAGCAGAAATTTTCCATTCATCCACAAGAGTTGATGTTGCACTTTCTGGCGCAGAAAAAATACGGTCAAAGCCTCGCGATAAAAAGGGCAAACTAACCCCTACTCTGATTTTGTTATGATCCAGCATAGCCTTCAGATGTCCCGCCACCAGATTGCAGTATTCTTTGGACAGATCGTGAATTTCAGGAAGACTAATCTCATGCCAATCTCTTTCAAACACTTTAGTCGACCATCTTTTCAAATTTTGAGCATTAAAATAAACACAAAAAATAGCTCTTAATTGGGGTCCTGAAATCAGGGTTTGTGCCATCCAGTGATCTTTCACTTTCCGAAATTGAGCATTTTCAATAATCGAAAATCCTTCACGCTGACAAATGGACTCAATCCGCGCGAGAGAAGTCCCTCTCACAGCTTGATTAAACCTCGCAATTGCAACAGCACTTTCTGAGCTCAAATCCATTTGAAACTCCCCTTACACTGTCAATTCTAAAGGTCTCTCGTATCTATTGGCAAGCATTCAAATGTCTCGAAAAGATTTATTCTGATTTGTAGTCGTTGATAAATTTATTAAATTGCTCAAGAGAAGCATCAACGACTAATGTCGCGCCACATTTTTTGCAATTTTCACCTGATATTTGTAGAAAAAAATCTTTGTCTTTAAGGCCAAGTAACGGCTTTGATATGAACATTTTCAAGGAACTCTCTTCACAATTCTCGCAGAAGAAAGGAATATAAAAAGATCGAACTTGAGTCATTTTTGGCACGAATCGCATGACTGTTATAATTTGTTTGTACATTATGGTCGGGCAGCGCTCGATAATAATTTTCACATTTGGAAATTCTTTTTCAATATTCCACATCCACAAAATCCAACGCCGAACGCCTGCGGAATTAATATAAGAAATGTCATTAAAATCTAAGACAAGGCTCTTCTTTTCCTTGAGCTCAACGGCATTTATTTTAGCCACCTCGGTGATTGCCCCCTTAAAGGCAATCTTAACAGAGTCTGTCGATTTATCGAGTTTCATCTCGAGCGGTTCTTTTTTCTGGTCGTCCGAATCAGTATTTGCCATAAATAAATCTTACTTTCTGCCTAAATAGATTCTCCCAAAGAATAACTGACCTTTATTGTTCAAGAAATGCTTATTCGAGTCAAGATTTTCATGCTGTTGTGTGCAGCTAGACCTGGACCGGAGCAATGGCATTAATCAACTCACAAGATGAATTCTTTATGGCACAATGAGGTGAAGTGTTTTCGAAAATGTTGAACTACGCTTCATTTTTTGATTTCGATTCAAAGAGCAGCATACAATGGTACGTAAATTTTTATCGACGGCAAAATACATCGAACTACACATTGTGAATACCATATAGGTTCCAAGTCCGGCACCTTGATTTCCAAGATTGGCAATTCCAGCCCCGTCGCTCCCCTTAAAACAATCGCTTACTCTCGAAAGTAATTTCAAAACGTCTAGACTACCATAGCTGTCCTCGCAACCTATGACAATAAGGTCTTCAGAGCAACCGACAAAAAGTTTTGCTTGTTTTACACTGCGCGAGCCAGTTGGCAGTTTAGGCGACTTTTGCTCCTCAATCGATTTTATTGCCGGTGCATTAAATAGAGCATTACACATCAGCTCATCCGCTACCAATTTGGCATCTGACATGAGACTTTGGTCCTTGCTTAGGCTTAATAGAAGCTCTGCGAGTTCCTCCAACACCTCGCTCTTTTGTTCAGAATTTTTGAATTTCATTTTAAGCTTGCTCAGTGTTTTCTCGGTCTTCAGGTTCGGAGCTTTGGGCTGAAGAATCGTACTCAGCGGAAACTTGAAAAACAGTTCTGGAGAATCTAGCATAATTTCTGAGCTAAGAAACTGAACGTCGGTGTCGGCGGCAGAATTTTGCAGAAGATGCTTAAATTTATACTTCACTGCCAAAAAAAGTAGACGCTCTGGGGAGATCTTATTACCGATTCCAATCCGATTTAACGAGTAGTCGCCGTCAAATGAAAAATCATCAAGCTCAACGACTTGCTTCGACATGCTATTTTTCCTAACAGAAGGGCTTGCGTCCTACTCAAATGCGTTGACCCCATTATGGGACTTGGAGCGAAAAAATCCTAGTCTGGTTTTACTTTGCTTTTAGTATAAATTTACACTTCGTCGTCCATACTTTTTGCAATATAAGGGAATACTTAAACTAAATATTGTAATTTCATTTATAAATTGAGCTCAAGGTCTGGAGGTATAATAATATTGGACTGTCTTTAAAAGCATGGCTAGGATCATTGCTCCAGCGAAGGGATTTATGAGCTCAAGGCTAGATGTACAAAAATTTATGAATCGAGCTATCGAACTTTCTAGGCTTAATGTTGAACTAAGGGGCGGCGGGCCATTTGGGGCAGTGGTCGTCTTGAATCAAAAGATTATTGGCGAGGGCTGGAATAAAGTGACTCTTATCAACGATCCCACAGCGCACGCCGAGGTTGAAGCAATTCGCGAAGCTTGCAAAAATTTAAAGCAATTCGAACTCGCGGGTGCAGAAATTTATACTAGTTGCGAGCCCTGTCCCATGTGTCTATCGGCTATTTATTGGGCAAGGCTTGAAAAAATTTATTATGCTAATACCCGATTCGATGCTGCGAACATTCAATTTGACGATGAATTTCTCTATCAAGAGATTCCAAAAGATATAGCCTCAAGAAAAATTTCAATGCAGCAAATAGGACATGCCGAAGCGCTTCTAGTATTTGAAATTTGGAATAAAAAAGTTGATAAAGTTAGATACTAATTGTTTGGAGTCTTATCTTGAATCAAGAAATATTTGAGTGGTTACTTTTAATGGGACGTTGGCTGCACATTACAGTCGCCGTTGCTTGGATCGGCACCTCTATTTTTTTCATGTGGCTTGATCGAAGCTTTGAAGTCAATGCAGAATCCAAAAATACTGGCCATGTAGGCGAAGTTTGGATGGTTCATGGTGGGGGATTTTACCGAGTTGAGAAGCTTTTAATTGGACCGACTAAAATTCCTGAACATTTGCATTGGTTTAAATGGGAGTCTTACTGGACTTGGCTGAGCGGCATATTTTTAATCATTATGATTTTTTATACTGGTAATGGAAGCTTCTTGCTCGACTCATCTGTTTCAAACTTGAACTATTGGCAAGCATTTAGCCTAAGCGTCTTCTCTATCATTGGCTCGTGGTTTTTTTATGATTATTTGTGGGAACAGAACTTCATAAAGACCAAGGCTTGGGTTGGTCACCTAATTACTCTGACTTGGTTGGCCGGAATGTCGTATCTACTATGCCATAGCTTAAGTGGCCGAGCGGCCTATATGAATATCGGCAGCATGCTCGGCACCTGGATGACGGCGAATGTCTTCTTACGAATTATTCCACGCCTTTTGAATGCAGTGGAGGCTGCAAAACGCAGCGAACCCGTGAATCCAGAGTGGGCTAAGAATGCAAAGAATAGGTCTACCCATAATACCTATTTTACTCTGCCCGTTATATTTATTATGATTAGTAATCATTTTCCGAATACTTACGGGCATAAATTCAACTGGCTCATTCTGCTTTTGATTGGAGCGGCTGGGGCCTGTATTCGTGAGTACTTTGTGGTTAGGCTCAAAGAGCCAAAACGATCCAAATCCTTTTTAGCAGCCGGCATTGCCATTATTGTTTGTGTCATAACTTTTTCTCGTGAAAATCAAAATTCCATACCACCTTTACAAACAACTTTGTCTGCTCCTCCTCAAGCACCCAAACTACAAGAGTTAAATTCTGGCATTAAAGGCATTGTGAGTTTCACAGGGCCCCTACCGCCAAGAGAAAAACTACTCTTGCCCCTGATGTGCGCATTGGACGGTCAAACTAAGGTTTATGCCAATGACATTTCTATAAAAAATGGGAAGCTAAAGAACGTCCTTGTTAGGATTACAAAGGGACTCGAAGGACAGGTTTTTGCAGAGATTCCACAACAATCGGTCACACTTGATCAGAAATACTGCCAATACGAACCTCGTATTGTAGGCGTTCGTGTGGGCCAAAAGATTGAGTTTCTCAATAGCGATCCAGTTTTTCATAATGTAAAGTCGCTCAGTAAAAACAATGCTGAGTTCAATGTTGCAATGCCAAATAAAAATGATCGAATCACACAAGTTTTCAGTAAACCCGAGATTTTACTACAAACCAAATGCAGTGTTCACCCCTGGATGAGCGCTTGGGTCGCAGTTATCGATCATCCTTTCTTTAGCGTTACAAATGATAATGGCGAATTTAAAATTATTGGTCTTCCTCCTGGGTCTTACAGCCTTGAAGCCTGGCATGAAATTTTCGGAACTCAAATCAAAGAAATTGAAATTAAAGCTAACGAAGTATTGTCTCTTGAATTTGGCTTTAAGAAATAAAAGGAATCCATGATCAGCACACATGTTTTAGATACGAGCAAGGGCGAGCCTGGAAGAGCGATCAAAGTTACACTTCAAAAGAAAGAGGCTTCCGGCTGGATCGAAGTAATAGCCGGCATAACCGATAAGGATGGCCGATTTTCATTTGAATGTGAAATTTTAAATGCCACTTATCAAATTATTTTCGAAACCGAGGACTATTTCAAGAGAGATTCGAAAGAGTTCTTTTTCTTGAATCACACTGTTGTTTTTAAGATAGACAATTTGCATCGTAAATATCATATACCTTTACTGATAAGCCCATTTGGCTATTCTACCTATAGAGGAAGCTAAATAAATTGCGTGAAATCCCTTACTATCAGGACTATGTTTCAGATGAGTTTTTGAACTATCTTCAAAAACAATCTCATCCTGTCGATGGCATAAAGGACCTTGCTGAAATCGGCACTGGCGGCGGACTTGAGTCACGTGAGGCCCTAGAGTTTTTATGTGTACTTTACGATACGCTTAAGGAACCTCTCAACGAGGCTTTATCACAACGTCGTAAAGACCGCGAATTTATTGATAGTCGCACGAAACTTTCTTACGCCCTAAATAAATCACTTAAGATTGACTACCTTGACCCACTTTATCAAAGCGTCATTGGTCAAAAAGATACTAAGGGCCGAGTTGTAGTCGGTCCCTTGAATGAGTTCTATGCAAAACGAGGTAATTCGCAACCAATAGCTAAACTGCCAGATTATTTAGTCGGATATCATGTTACGCTATTTGGTCCGCCAGATGATGCTAAACTCTCGATCAATGCCATGAACGGATTTCATCGTCGACTGAAGAATGAACCAAAAATAGTTGAACAGCTATTAGAAAAAACTCTTGAAACGCCAAAATGGGGAGCTGACGATGAGGACTCTAAAACTCCACTGCGAGAAGATTTAATAAAAGCAGGGCAAAACCTAACTAATTGTTTTGATCGAAGTATTGGTTTTGTTGATCAGAATTCAAAAAAAGAATATAAACTTGAATCTAAAAATTTGTCGCTACCAATCAAAAGATTCCCGGGCCTAGCTCTCCCCTGTTTGTTTTTGCTTTATCGAAATAATCCTCTGCCGCTTCACCTTTACGATTTTGCTCTGCATTTTTTTAAAAATTGGCACAATCACGAGGCCCTTTCATTTTATGTTCCAAAGCTCGAGACGCCTGAAGAAGCCGCCTATATTCATCTGATGGTTGCTACTGCCGAAAAAATGATTCAACAAATACATGGCAAATATAAACTCGGCACAGTGAGGCTTTTTGTTGTACTTGAAAATCCTCGGTTGATTTTTCGCGTAAATGAAATGATGGACGAGCTCTATCCTTATTTTGCTGGTGCCTCTTTGGGATGGCACGACTATCTCGCATCGACTGCCCGTCTTTTTAAAGAAGACGCCAATTATCGGATACCGGTAAAAGCTGATCCCAATATTGTGGTAAAATATATCAAGGCCTCACATCAACTTCTGGCTGAAGTTGTGGGATCTCGCGGCGGAGTCAAGATTGGCGGAATGTACGGTATTCTACCGATTGATAGTGATTTAACAAGCGAGTCTTTTCAGCTGACGATACGAGGCTATATTAAAGATGTTGTCACTCAATTGAAGCGAGATCTTTCTGGATTCTGGGTGGCACATCCCGACTTTATTAGACTTGGCCTTGCTCTCGTCGAAGCTTGGAAATTTCACATTAAAGGCGATCCCACTAAACTTGAAGATTTAGTTAAAGCACTTTTAGATCAAAAATATCATTTAGAAATTTTGAATCTAATTCGTAATGTAGATCCAATTGGATTAGCTACGGATGGTCCTTTTTATGCGCGTTCGCTTATTGTTGCAGACTTACGAGAGTCTGATTTTATTGCCAATAATCATCCGGACGAAATTCGCTACAATATTTTTCAGTCATTGCAATATTTAACCGATTGGCTTTCGGGAAATGGCTGTGTTGCGCTGCCCGCCCAAATTGAAGGAGTTCCGGTAAGAGTAATGGATGACCTAGCAACGGCAGAGCGTTCAAGATGGGAAGTTTGGCATGAAATTCATCATAAGCGCTTTTCGCTTGAGGATTTTTTAACAATTGCTGCAGAAGAGTATCTGTTCATTAGAAAGGATCTCTCAGACTCTAAAAAAATTGTTCAGGTAAAATGGAGCGCCCGCACTGAAAAATGGTATCCCGTAGCTATGCGCTTGATGATTCAGTTAATGACTAATCCCCGCCCTGTTGAGTTTGCGACCGAGCTATTGTTGCCATTTACAAATACACAGGTTCGGGCCTCGATAGATCCTTGGTGCGAAATTCAAACTTTCGATTCTTTAAAGTTCAAATTATCGCCTTATATTGAAAAGTTTAATTTTTATTTTTCAATCTGTGCAAATCAACTTTTTGCAAAGACCCTGGCGACGCAGCTTTCGCCTGACTTACAATTGGCAGAAAATATTGTAAAAAAATTGGATGTAAAAGAGGTCATCAAAGCCGCTTATTTTCACGGAGATATTGGCGAGAGTAAGCAGACTTTAGATCCATTAGCTCGCCGAGAGCAACGCATGGTTCATCTTGGCGACGAAGCACTCTTATTGAACATTAAAGAACTGTCGCAGAAGTATTTAGCTAAATTTGGGGTTAAGTTTTTAATATCAGCCCAAGACAAAACAGCTCTATATATTTTAAATGAGTTGACCTTAAGAATTCAAAATAGCTCCGCAAAAGAGCTTAACAATGCCCGCGAGGCTCTTTGGCAAATTAGTAATAAAAGACTCACTGGAGCCCACCAAGACCTGAGAGAGAAAATAGTTCTATTCATGAAAAAACATGAGGTCTTAGGTGTTCAAATTTGTATTTCGACAGATGCAAATTCAACTCAATCTATAAATTTGGGCGAAGCGGTCAGAGCAGAGAAAAGAGTTTCAACGCAAACCTATTTTGAGCTGGCCTCCCTTAGCAAGACGTTGGCAAGCTGCTTTGCGATTGAATACTTTGGCAAACTGAAGGTTTCACTTAATACTTCAGTAAATTCACTTTTTGAAATGACCGAATCCAGTTTTAGAGTGACCACTCTAGTCAAAGAACATCCCGAATGGGCAGATCAGGTAACACTCAAACATTTGCTGGAGCATACTGCTCTTAATTTGCATTATGTAAATGGCTTTCCACTCAAAAATGAAATGCCAAATGTCTTAAGGCTTTTGGATCACGACAATTGTTTTGGCTACGCCAAGATTGGCGTTATCAATCCACCGGGTACAATCTTTCAATATTCTGGCGGTGGATTTCTGGTGCTAGAGCATTTAATTGAAAGTCTTGAGAAGAAGAGCATAGTTGAATTGACAGAAAGCTTTTTGAAGAAATTGGGGGCTTTAGATCTTTGTTTTGATCAAAGCGCTCCGGGGCAAACCTGTGCCTCTGGTTATTTAGACGGCGGAATTGAAGTGACAGACTCGCGTAAAATGTTTCCGGCATTTGCGGCTGGAGCTATGGGAACGGCAAAGTCATTCGCGCAATTTTTGTCCCACTTAACAACTGCTTTTCACTCTACCGAGGCTTCAGGTCCAATCTCTCACTCGACTGCTGTTGAAATGCTTCATGGACTAGATAAGTCGAGTGGCAAATTCATGAAGGCCCATATGGGACTTGGAGTATTTACTATTGAAGCGGGCGCCAACCGCTTCGCGCTTCATCAAGGCGCAAATGATGGGTTTCGTTGTCTGTTTGTTCATTGTTATGATGGGCCAGATTTAGGCAAGGGTTTTGTTATTCTTTGTAATGCCGATTCTAATGGCGTACTTTTTATTTGTGATGTCGCACAACTCATTTGCAAAGAAATGAGTTTTAAAGGAGTTCTCGTTGAAAACTTTGCTCAACAATTTGATGCGAAAAATATTGTGCAAGAAGAGTTTGTCAATCATGCGTATAAGAGTATGGTTTTTGATGCATTTGAAACTGATCTGCCAGAGAGAATTGAAGGCCGAATTAGAATAGATAAGCTCTTGAATTTAAGCTTAGCAAAAAATGCAGAGATCCTCGAAGTCACTAACCAAAAATTCGCCAGAGCTGAAAATCTTTTTTCAGAATATGAACCTGTCTATGATCCAGAGTTATATGGGAAACAAGGAAAGATAATGGATAGCTGGGAGAGCGTCCGGCATAACCTAAAGACTTCTGATTGTATTATTTTTAAATTGTGGGCCCCGGCAACGATTAAATTTATTTTAGTTTCCACGCAGTATCATCTAGGCAATCAAGCTCCTTTTATAAGCCTTGAAGGCTATGACTCAGCCACAAATACTTGGCAAACTATTCTTGAAAAGACCAAGCTGCAAGGGCATTCCGTTAAGTATTTTAGCACTGAAAATCAAAATCTCACTTCTCAAATTTATAGAATTTCACAAATACCAGACGGTGGCCTAACAAGGCTGGGACTTTTTGAGGAATTGCCGGCCGCTGAAATGCAGAACTTTACCGCTCGCAATTGTAGTCAAAGTCATCTTTTCGATGAGGCAATTCCAAAACTCCTTAAGCCATTGATGCCTAAATACTTAGTTATAGATGGGACTATCGAAAGAAATTTTAAAAGGCTTGCGGTGGGAGAGGAATTTAATATCGCCAGCCTTGCTTACGGTGCATCTATAGTAAGTGCATCAAATGAGCACTATGGTCCTGCAGCGCAGATTATCTCTCCGTATTTGCCAATCAATATGTTTGACGGTTTTGAATCGGCACGTAGTCGCGAACCCAATCATAATGAGGAGATAGTTATTAGCTTAGGCAAGACCCATAGAATCCACAGGATAGAATTCGATTTTGGTTTTTTTAAAAACAATAACCCTCGCGAAATCAGTATTCAGGGATTTGCGCAAAATAAATGGACGAATTTACTCGATCGAGAAAATGTAAAGGCATATGCTGGCAATATTTTCTCCAAAGATATTGATTCAATTAAAAACTTTTCTCAGCTTAAACTTTTGATATATCCAGATGGTGGATTTAATCGTTTCAGGGCATTTAGCAAAAGAAGAGATTAAGGGCCCAGCAAACAATAGGTACTCGTTTTAGCATCCCATCTAATGGGTTAGATTTAGGCGTAAAAACGATTACCTATTATTTACCGAGCGCTAAAAGTCTAAGAGTGTCTCAATTTGTCTGCGTCCTAGGCCGCGAATTTTTAAGAGTTGAGCGGTCACGCTAATTGCGATTTCAGCAGGTGTATTGTTACCAATATTTTCGCCAATCGGACAAAAGAAGGACTCTGTCTTTTTGACTGTTAATCCTAAGTTCAAAAGATACTTACGCATTTTTAATGCTTTTAAATCACTTCCCAATACTCCAACATACTGAAAGTTCTTTGTTTTTAATACCTCTTCTAAAATCGGCAAGTCTGTTGCATGCCCCATGGTCGCTAGAACCAAGAAACTATCTTCTGATAGTTTATAGACGTAGTCAGGCAAATGTTCTACAAGTTCCATTCTTAATCTAGGGTCTTGAGGTAATTTGGCGAGCCACTCGCTTCTTGAGTCGAGGCATTGGATCTGGCAATCCAAGCGCAGGAGAACACGAACAAGTTCTTGTGAGACGTGTCCAGCACCAAAAATAACTATTTTCCATATGGTCTCTGGATTATAAATTTCGAAAAATAGACAAACTAATCCACCACAGCTCATTTTAAGATCTGTTTGCAAATTCCATTCAGCAAACAGCGGGGTTTTCTGCTTTTGCGCTAAGCACTCTTGCGCTTTTAAAATGGCCACCATCTCTAGCTTCCCGCCGCCAATTGTACCCGAAAAGTAACCATCACCATTTACTATCATGCGTGCTCCTACCTCTTGCGGAGTACTCCCTCTGCTGTTAACCATAGTGACTACTACAAAGGCCCTACCATTAGTTTTAGCGCGCTTAAAGTCAGCTAAAAACACTTCAAAGTTCATGGCGATGCAGTTCCATTAAAATCACTTCAGGAGTCGCGGGCAATTTCAATTCAACCAAACTAGCTTTTGCCCTATAAGAGAGAGCATTTTTTATCGCCATAAATACACTGGCACTCAATAATAGTGGTGGCTCACCAACCGCTTTCGAATTTGCTATATTTGCTTTATTGAGATTGTTTTCAAGTAGGTTTACATTGAAAACCCGTGGGGTATCTTGGATGTTCGGAATCTTATAAGTCGTTGGCGAATGCGATATAAGTGCTCCAGCTTTATCGTAATATAATTTTTCTGTTGTGACCCAACCAACTCCCTGAATGAATCCGCCAGTCACTTGCCCCATGTCTACGCCAAGGTTCATAGGTCTGCCGATGTCCATTAAGATATCGCATCTTTGAAGCTTCATCTCGCCTGTGTATATATCTATTAGAACTTCAGCCACCGCTACGCCTGGAGTAAAATATTTAAATGCATTACCTTCTGCCCGAGCTCTATCAAAAGACAAGCCGTCTGTTTTGTAATGGGCATAATCACTTATCGAAACCCGATTGAGATAAGCAAGTTCAATCAAATCAACCAAAGAAATTTTTTGTTTCAGATAGAACACTGACCCCTTACGAAATTGGACACTTCGCATTTCTTCAGGAGCTATTTCAAAATGCTCGAGCACTTCTATCTCAGCAAGAGAAATCACAATTGGCTCGGCAAGTTTTTTTGAGAAATAGCTAAGTGCAACTTGAATAAGGCGTAATTTAATTTTTTCACACGCAAGCTGTGCTGCAGAACAATTGATATCAGATCCACTGGAAGCGGCAGTCGGCGAGGTATTTGCATTTTTATCTGTTGAAGTGACCAAAACTTGAACTTGTGAAGGCAAGACGCCAAACTCATGGGCTACCACTTGGGCTATTTTGGTATTCACTCCTTGGCCCATCTCAGTGGCTCCGGTCGAAACCTGAATAGTACCGTCTCGGTGAATATTGACCATGGCATTTCCTTGGTTCAAAAATTTTGCGGTAAATGAAATTCCAAATTTACAGGCGCTAAGTGCCAAGCCTTTTAATTTTGATTTAGATTGGGCATTGAATGCATTAATATTTTGGCGACGCTTATGATAGTCAGAATCTATAATAATCTTTGAAAAGAGCTCCGGCAAAAGGTTGTTCTCAACAATTTGTCCATATGGAGTTTTATTTCTATCCGTCTTTTGGTAAGAATTAAGAACTCTAAGCTCAGCCGCATCACGCCCTAAAATTTGCGCCATATCCTCGATAATATTTTCTATCGTGATATTTCCTTGAGGCCCACCGAATCCTCGAAAGGCCGTATTCGAATGGGTATTTGTTTTACACACCCAGCCCTCGATTAATGCATTCTCTATATAGTATGACCCATCTATATGAAACATCGCGCGATCCAAAATTGAAGGAGACAAATCTGTATAGGCCCCGCCATCAGCATATAATTTAACTTTAAGTCCTAAAATTTTACCGACCTCATCAAAGGCTACTTCATAGAAATTTTTAAAAGGGTGACGCTTCCCTGTGACTTTCATATCGTCATCTTTTGAAATCGCAATACGGGCAGAACGATTAAAGGTATGTGCTACCAATGCGGCCATAGCCGCAAAAGGTGCGGCCTGACTTTCTTTCCCGCCGAATGCACCACCCATTCGACGTACTTCACATATAACTTGGTGATAAGGAATTCCAAGGGCCTCTGCCACAAGATGCTGGGTCTCCGTTGGATGTTGTGTTGATGAAATGATTTTAATTTGCCGACCTTCGTTTGGGTAAGCTATCGAAGCCTGTGACTCCAGATAGAAATGATCTTGACCGCCGATCTCAAACTCCCCAGTTAATCTATGAGGCGCGTTCTCGAAACAAAGTTCAAGATTTCCTTTTTTAAAAGGCAGTGGCGAGTAAAGGAACATTCGTTTTTTGATCGATTCGTTTAGTGATAAAACGCTCTTCGATTCCTCAATCTTAAGAGAAATGCGACTCTTTGCCAAAAGCAGCGCCTTCTTGGTTTCGGCAACAACGATGCAGAGCGGTTCATCGCGATAGCCAATTTGATTTGATACGAGAATTGGTTGATCTTGCTTGATCGTTCCCCATAGGTTATTTTTAAAATCTTTAGCGGTCAAAATGGCAACTACACCCTCAATTTTTAGAGCGTCTCTAAAGTCTATTGACTTTAGTTTGCCACAGGCCACCGGACTACCTAGATAGCTAACTTGAAGCTCATCTTTTTGCGGAACGATATCATCAACGAAAACACTCTCACCCGTAACATGGGTCCAGGCGCTTTCATGATGACTATTTTGCGGCATTTTCAAGTACGATTCATCAATCATATTAGCTCAGCTGCAATTTTCAAAAGAAGATTTCTACACAGTAGCATTCTATATTCTTTTGAACCACGAACATCTGAAATAGGGGTGACATATTTCGAGATACCGAACGCTAATTCCGAAAATAGTGATTGATCATATAGTCGCTTGAGCCACATTTTTTCAACAGCCTTCAATCTTAAAACTGTTGGGCCAACTCCGCCGAATGCAATTCTGGCATCTATGATTTGATTGTCCTTTAGCCTAATTCTGGTGGCGAGTGTAACCGCAGAAATATCTAAGTCCTTTCGAAGTGAAACTTTATACAATTTGAGAATTTCATTCTTATTCGGTAAAGGTAATAAAATCGCTGTTACAAGTTCATTGCGCTTCAAGTCCACTTTTTTGTAGCCAAGGTAGAACTCGTGTATGGGAACGAGTCTTTTGCCATTCACACTCTCAATTTGAACAATAGCATCTTGTACCATCAAAAATGGAATCGTATCCCCAATGGGTGATGCATTCACGATATTGCCAACGAGAGTGGCCGTATTCTTAATTTGTGGGGAAGCAAAAATATTTAGTGCTTGGTCCATTTCAGGATATTTCGTTTTGATATATTTTTGCAGTATGGATAAAGTCACTCGGGCTGGAATTTCAAGGTGAGTCGCTGACTTCTTTATTTGCCAAAGTGCAGAAATATTTTGCAAGGACATGATATGCTGATACTCGGCTCGCCCCTTATTCACTGCAACCCCGAGATCAGTCGCCCCAGCTACCACACGTAGCCCTTGGTACTTCTGTTTAATTTGCAGAGCTTGCTTAATACTTGTTGGTAAAAAAAGCGAAGTCTCATCGTTCATGATCTCAACAGAAATGCTGACGCACTTCTTAAGATCCGTAATGTTTTCGCGGTTCGAGTATCTTTTTTGCAAAGTTTCAGAATCTGTGGGGAGGGCTACGGCAGACTTGATAATTGGATCATATCCCGTACAGCGGCAGAGATTTCCAGTCATATAATTTTTAGCGCGTTTTTCAGTTATCGCCTTTTTATATAGTATGGAGTCCTCAAGAAGTGAGGTCATGGAACATGCAAATCCCGGAGTACAATAACCGCATTGCGAAGAGAAATGATCAAGCATGGATTTCTGAACTGGGTGCAACTCTAATCCACATTTAAGGCCTTCGACACTTACAATCTGACAGCCGTCTACAGCTAGCAAGGGTAGGATACAAGAATTTACCGATTTAAATTTAAATTTATTATTCTTTTTATCTAGCTCGTGAATTGAAGCCAAGAGGACCGTACAGGCTCCACAATCTCCCTCAGCACAAACGATTTTTGTACCTTTTAACGAAAGATCATAGCGTAAAAAATCAGCAAGAGATAGAAAACACTTTTCTCCTGAAATTTCATATTTTTTAGCATTAATATAAAAAACAATTGATTTACGAAACTTCATTATCCAACCAAGATTTCACAAGTTTGCTGGATGAGCTAGTACTTTTATTGCTTTGCATGTTCATTAATTCGAATATAAACTTTGCTAATGAAAACTATTAGTAGCGAAATAGCTATCGTCAAAAAGCACGCACTCTGGATACGCTGGGCACATTGGATTAATTTTCCGATTTTAATGTTAATGATTTTGAGTGGGATACAGATCTATTGGGCGAATGATATTTTTACCAAAGGATTATTTGATCGAAAACTATTTGATGTATTTGGCCTAGACCACAATCTTGCAAGCGGAATGTATATTCATTTTGCGCTTGCATGGATTTTTGTAACGAATGGATTTTTTTATACCTGCTTTCTTTTATGGTCCGGCGAGTGGCGGGCAATAATCCCTAAAATTTCTTCTTTCAAACAAGCAATTTTAGTTTTGCTTTATGATTTTGGAATTATAAAGTCTTTGCCGCCACAGGGTAAATTTAATGCGGCCCAAAGAATTGCTTATTCTGGTGTGATTGTCTTAGGTG
>JAYVXS010000038.1:0-8157 GCA_043784965.1 Bdellovibrionales bacterium | reverse complement strand
TAGCCCGGATATTTCATCAGTTTCGTCGTGAAATCGCTGATTCGCAGACTGGCCTGGCGCTTGAGAGACCTTTGAGTGAGACAACCTCAAAGCAGGTTGTCTCACTCAAAGGTCTCTCAAGCGCCAGGAGCGAAGCGCCCAGACAAGCGAAGCGACGATTGCAACAGAAATCTGATGAAATATCCGGGCTAGGTCCTAAATATAGACTCTTCAAGAAGATCGCTGCTATAGTTTCTTATGAATAAGAAAGTTTTATTAATACGTACGGACCGAATCGGCGACTTGGTCCTTAGCTTGCCCGTAGATGAAAGCCTCGGGCGCAGGAATCTTCAGACAGAATGGTGGATTGCCAGGGGCCTAGACTTTATCACAACAAATGCTCTGCCCTATCGCCAAGCTTTACAGATCGATAAAACTTTTTCGTTAAATGAGGTTAAGAGGCTCTATTTACATTTAAAGTTGGCTAAATTCTCAATGGCAATTGTCTTTCACGCTCCTTGGTGGATCGCCCTATTATTATTTGTTGCGCGAATTCCGATTCGAGCTGGCCCAAAAAGTCAGTGGTATTCATTTCTATTTTATAATCGCGCCATCAGACAAAAGCGTTCGGCGTCTCAGAAATCTGAACTTGAATATAATTTCTCACTTGTTGAGTCGGCACTTGGACTTACAGATCAGGAAATTGGCCGACAAACTCTCAAACTTCAATGCAAGAAAATCTTTGATTTTAAAAAATGGAATATTGAAAGTCAAAAATATTTTGTGGTTCATCCTGGGATGTCGGGATCTGCGCTAAATTGGCCGACAAAAAATTATGTCGATTTTATCGATCGAGCCGTTCGTACTGTTAAAATCGTAATTACCGGAACAAAATTTGACGAAAACTTTCTAAAAGAAATTCGCAGTAGTTTTTTAAACCATCCTCGAGTCACTTTTTTAGATTCGAAACTAAATGGTGACGAGCTCATTTTTGTATTACAGAATTCGCTAGGTGTATTGGCACCTAGCACCGGCGTCTTGCATCTCGCTGCCTCAACAGGCGTTCCTACGTTTGGCATTTACAGTCCGGTAAAGGTTCAGCGACCGGAGCGCTGGGGTCCGCAAGGCCCTCAAACCAAAGTCTTTATCCCAGACATCAATTGTCCAGGAGAATTTCACTGCCTCGAAAGGGCCTGTCCAAAATTTAATTGTATGGAACTCATCCCTGTCAGTGAAGTTTTAAATGCGATTGAAAATGAACTTCGAAATTAAATTTTAAGACATCTGTACGTGGCGCTGATAGATTTGTTTTTCACTTTTTCAGAAAAGATAGGCAATTCCAAAATTCGCCGTGGTCAATCGCTGACTTAAACTGGTGGCATACTCACCGCCGGCGCGAGCACCTGGCCCTGAAAAACTAGTTGAAACTAAAAGAAAATCAAGTGAGCCGACGAATTTAATATTTTCGCGCAATTTCTTTTCTATAAAAAGTGCAAAACTATTGATGTTGTTGGTCTGCCCACCGCCTGATGCCTCGGGCTGCTCTTGTAATTTCGGCATTAAAACTAGATTGAAGCTGGCTCCAATTAACAAATTGGCTCGATTATCAATTGGCAGTACCCCAGTAATTCCGATTAAAATTCCCGAATAATTTACCGTCGAAAATGATTCGGGTTGCGAGCTGTCGACAAACATTCGATATGACATTAGACCAAAATCAAGTCTAATCTTTGGACCAAAAAAATCATTTTGTAGCAAGAAGTTGTAGCCTACCGCGAGGCTGTAGTAGCTTAGTGAGTCGTTTAAAGTACTTGGTGTAGAACCTGCACGTGGATTTGCTGTTGAAATCACACCCTGTAATATTTCGGCCCGTAGCTGCCATTTTGGATTGAACCACAACTCGCCATATAGATCTAAACTTGGATAAAATGGTGATTTTCCATCTTGCCCCCCCGGACTCAAGGCGGTATTCGTATTGGTTAAATTCATACTCTCGCCAAATGTCCCCACTCCAAACTTCAATCCAACCAGCCCGAACATAGGTGGCTGCGTAGGCACCCATTCACTGGGAGATTTTCCGAAACTCATATTGGCGTCTTGCCGATCCGCCAATCCCTCGCTTTTTTGTGATGACGGGCTTAACTCATCTGGAACCGTATAGTTTACAAAATCAATGCCTGAAATCTTTGCGCCCTTTCGAATGGCGCTTCTTTCTTTTTCAGTGATGATCGTTGCGAAGCTCAAATTCTCATCAACTTTTAAAATTTTAATTTTACCGATAATTTCTTTTTCGGTATTAATAATGAAGTTGAATTTTGGGTGGCGATTCAACTTGATAATTTGAATGACACTTAAAATTTGGTCTTTACTAATTCCGTCAGATTTACCGATATTCACCGTTACACGATTTTGTTGACGACTTAGAATTTGCCCATTGTAAGGAATTTTGGCTATCAATTTGCGATACAAAGTCGCCAGTTGTTCTTTGAGTTCATTGATTTCAAAGCGCGGAAAATCTTTTAAAACCTCTTGTGCAAAGAGCTTATTGTCTTTTTTTAAAAATAAATCGAGGCGAATCGAAGTACCACCTGGCCCCTTATTTATCCTGCAAATGAAGAAGGCATCAGCGTCAATACGAGAAGACAACTTTGCCATTTCTTTTGGATTTTCTTCTAAGTCTACAATACTAGGTGTCTCTAATGAGTTGCTTTCTACGATGTCCCATTGATGATTCTTTTTAATAAAGCTGGCCAATTCGCTCTCAAGTGGCCTTGCGTATATGCCATCTAAATTGTCAGTTATTGGTAAAATCGCCACGCGATTGATTGTCACCCACTCATCAGCCTGACTTACGTACAGTGCAGTAAGTTCTTGGCTAGCAGACGGTGACTGGGCGTTTGGTTGAGCTATCGATTGGGCTAAAGATGAGCTACTTACTGCAAAAAAGAGAATTGTAATGAGTCCAAATATGGTCATATGCATTAGTGTGCATTGATTCATACCTCTCGTCAAATTTGCTTCAAGAACTTCTCTCTTTTCTCCGAAGTTAAAGCTATGAAATTTTGGCTTACATCTTTACTGTTTATCTCAGAGCTTGCTTACGCACAGCTAGATCCCGCTTCTGGCTTGCTGCTTAACAGTGATCCCAAGTCATCAAATCGCACCAATGGCCTAGACTCTGGTCGGTACACGGTTCGTCCACATAATGAGGCTGCTGGTCCAGACAGAAAGAAATTTCCTCAAAGCAAATCAATTGATAGAAAAAATGAAACCAATGAAGTTGAAGACGAATCGAAAGAGCCCATTACCGAAAGTCCACTCCCTACAGCTAGCCCAATTCCTGTTGAAGAAAAAATTCCTGAAAAAAACAGTGCCGCTAACTTAGTGTCTTCGCCTGAGACCCCAGCCGGACCAAGAGCCAGTGGCGTTCCTGTTCAATCCCCCCAAAGAATTTCACCCGTCGATTATAAGAAAAATAATATTGTTGAGATGAGTATTGCTCCCACCTTCATCCACAATCACTCGAGCTCTGAATTGAGTTTTCGAAACTATTCGACCTCCAATTTAGCCTACTATCTCGACGTCGCCGCTTGGTTACAAACAAATTTTGCACTTCATGGCCAATTAATCAGTGGTCTATCTGGCAGTGTGAACGACTCCTACGATCATTCTCGAAATGCGAATTTGACTCAACAGTGGATCTCCGTCGGATTTCGCTATAGAGATTTCTTGTCAAATCAAAAAAATGCAAGTTCCCTTTCTTTTGGTATTGATTACGAAGACTATCAATTTCAAGTCGATAGCGATTCACGCATCAGAAATCGGCTCGAAACGAGTGGCGCTAAACTTTCACTTCTAGCCGAAATTCCACAGTCTTCAAAATACTCGTGGGAAGTTGGCGTGGATGTCATGCCAAAGGCCAAGCACCTTGAATCTCTGACAAACGCGAGCCTACAATCCGGAGACAGTCCTACTGCAGATGTCATGGGCATCAGCATCGGTGGTCGCATCTATTTCAATTCAGCCAATCAAATGTTTTGGCGGATCTCTGAACGACTCGAAAAGGATCAGTACTTGGGACCTTCGTCAAAAGTGGATCCCGCGACCAATCAAACCTTCACTAACGTGAGTGTTACAAATTCATTTACTATGATTCAAATTGGCTATACTTGGGGAAATTAGACTCTTAGGGCTCGTCCAAAAATAAGTTTCTATTTTTTTGTGCGCTTACTAGTCATGAGGTAAAATGATGTTGTGGGCACTTTTTTCGCGTTTTCGACGAAATAATACGACTATTATATAACCAATAATTAGGCTGCTTAAAAGACCAAATAAGATCCACTGCGCTTCGTGGGCTCGTGCAATGGCAAGATCCCAATTTTCGCCTGTATAATAGCCGACCAAAACCCAAACGGGCACACTAATTAGGGCGGCCAAACCATCTTGAATATAAAAAACTTTTGGCTTCACACCCATACTGCCAACTAAAGCAAAAATACACGCACGAAGACCCGGAATAAATCGGCCCACAAAACAGATGAAGTGCTGATTGCTAATAATTTTTATTTCTGCCGCTTCAATTCGATGGGGTGGAAAGGCTATGCTAAAAGGCTTTATTGAAAATAGCTTTTTACCGTAACGTCTGCCGAGAAAAAACAAAATGCTGTCCCCCAAAATAACTCCAAAAAAACCAACAATTAACGCCCCTCCCAAGCTAATTTTGTGAGTTGAAGCTAACAGTCCGGCAAATATAAGTGTGATGTCTTCGGGGAGTGGCAAGCCGAAGCCGCATAATATGAGAACGCCTAGGATGGCTGAATAGGCGCTTATAGGCGAAAGTCCAGCAAGCAAGACAAGAATTTCTTTGGACGAAGGAACGTGATTCATGGATTTTATCATTATCTATTTGGGAGTTCGAGGTCGCAAGAATATAATATAAATATGACAAAACTTATGGTTGTAGATGACGCGCCCTTCATTCTCGAAATAATCAGGCACACATTGAAAAATTCGTCTTACGAAATTATCGGCGAGGCCATAAGCGGTAGCGAGGCCGTGGAGTTGGCTTTTAACATTCGACCCGAAATTATATTGATGGATATTATAATGCCTCATAAATCAGGCATCGACGCAGCTAAGGAAATTTTAAAAGTATTGCCAAACACAAAAATCATCGCATTTTCTACTGCTGATCAAGAAAGCATGGTAATGTTAGCTCTTGAGGCAGGCTGCTGCGATTATCTTGTAAAGCCATTCAAAGCAGACCAGCTCCTAAGAACTCTCGATAAAGCTTGCGATATGGATGTCGCAAAAATAGTTTAAGGAGGATAAATGTCCGAGTTATTTTTTGTCGTTAAGGTTTTTTTGTTCAGCTCTTTGGTCATGGCACTTATGCAAATTAAAATTGCTGAGCGCACTATCGAGCAACGCTCACAGAGCTTTCTGCACTCCTCACGCCTAGTGCAAACTTTAAACTCAGTGAGTATCAGCGCCAGCAGGGCAATTGCGAATGCTTATCACTTTGTTCGGGGTGAGGTCGGTGCCAAATTAGGTTCTACAGATAAAGCTTCAGCAAAAAAATCCTCTGCAAACCTACTGCATGGACTCGATATTCAGCACGAATTTCATCGTTTTTCTTCAGAGGTAAAGTCTGTTTTAGCCAATAAAGACAGCTCAACTACAACCGGCGACAAAGAAATCAAAATGGTCGACGAGTCCGAGCTTTAAAGCAAAAAAAGAGCGAAACCCTTACAGAAGTCGCTCTATCAAATACTTAAAATAAAGCTAAGAACTATTAAGTCTCACGATCAGACGTGCGCGCCTTAGCCATATGTAATTCTTTGCCGGCGTCAATTTGCTTCACCTCTAATACTACATCCGTTCTTGAGGCCTTGTGCCCTGCAGTATTAAGTGAGCAAGGTTTTGCGAGGCTTGGATTCATTGCCGGATCACCATTAAAGGGTACCGACTCAGTTTTAGCATTGGCGTTGATGCCGGCACTCATTATTAGAGTGATTGCCACCATCATTAGTTTAGTTATCTTCATTCTTCCTCCTTCAAAATTCACTGCTTCAGTGAAATGTAAATTAAGCTCTTACTTAGCTATAAAGCCAGAAGCGTGCCATATCGACCTCACCTCAATCGCTTAGGCAGTTTTTAGTGAGTTTGAGATCTTATATAGAGAAACTCAGAATTTATAAATTGGTTGGGAGCAGAGCCTCACAGTTTTGTCACTCGGGCGTCTAATCCTTAAACAGCTCATAGGCCCCCTAAAGCAATCTAGAGGCAGTTTAGGGGCAGTAGCTACCGATTTCGGTTTTTCAGTTTCAGTTCCAGAATCCAGTTTAACTGTCTCACCGTCCCTGAACTCAGGTTTCGTCTGAAATGTCTCAATCTGAGACATTTCAGAGGTACCTAAGTGGTGGCCAGGGACGGAATCGAACCGCCGACACGAGGATTTTCAGTCCTCTGCTCTACCGACTGAGCTACCTGGCCATGAAAAGGAAAAGCAAAACAATGTGATAGTATTATTGAGCAGCGCTGTCAAAAATTATCTATTAAGTACTCAGCGAAAACTCTGCCTACTTAGTGAGCGTAAATGCCTGGGTCAAATCCATAAGTAGATCCTTTTGATCCTCAATGCCCACACTTAGACGAATGAGACCATCATCAATGCCTAATTTCTTACGCATTTCTGGCGGAACACTCGCGTGGGTCATAATTGCTGGATGTTCTACAAGTGATTCAACGCCACCCAAGCTCTCGGCCAATGAAAAAACCTTAACACTCTCAAGAAAAGAGCGCGCGGCAGGTAGACCACCCTTTATATAAAAAGTGATCATTCCGCCCATGCCATGCATTTGCTCTTTTGCAAGAGCATGCTGTGGATGAGATTTTAGCCCTGGGTACAAGACCTTTTCGACTTTTGGATGTGACTCTAAGAACTTTGCAACCGCCTCGCCATTCTCATTATGCGCGCGCATACGAATCGCCAAGGTTTTCAGACTCCTCATCGCCAAAAAGGCATCAAAGGGAGAACAAATCCCGCCCATTGAATTACTTAGAAATGCAATTCTCCCTGCAAGTTCATCATTTGAAGTAACCGCAACACCACCAACAATATCACTATGGCCATTAATAAATTTCGTTGTAGAATGCATGACAATGTCAGCACCCAACTCAAGCGGTCGCTGAAAATAGGGACTCATAAAGGTATTGTCGACGACACTAATGATGGCCTTTTGCTTTGCAAGATTCGCGGCCTTTGCAATATCAACCAACTTCATCGTTGGATTGGTCGGAGTTTCGATCCAAATTAGTTTTGTATTTGTTTTGATCGCAGCTTTCAGATTTTCATGCTGAGTGAGATCGACAAAACTAAACTCGATGCCGTTATTACGCAAAATTTTATCAAATAAGCGAAAAGTTCCGCCATACATATCGTCACTTGCGACAACATGATCACCAGCCTTCAGTAAATGCAGAATGGTAGTGGTTGCGGCACAGCCACTGGCAAAAGCAAAGCCATGTTTACCAGATTCTAAGTTCGCTACACATTGCTCATAGGCAAATCGTGTCGGATTTTTTGTACGACTATACTCATAGCCCGTATGCTCACCCGGCGAGCTCTGAACATAGGTCGATGTCATATATATAGGAGTCATAATCGCACCCGTCGTCGGGTCAGGTGCCTGGCCAGCATGTATCGATCGCGTTGCGAAACCAAACTTCTCTTTAGTCCACTCATTCGAGTTCATCTACCGTCTCCTTTAAGAGTTTTCACTGCGAAATTTTTCATTTCAAAAATCATCAGTCCATTAATTTATTTTGTCTCATCCAATTGTCATCGAAGGCCTTGCTCAAATAGCTCTTTCCGCTATCAGGAAATAGAATCAGTATTTTCGACGGAGTCTTCAAAGTCTCAGAAAATTTTACCGCTGCAGCCAATGCCGAACCAGCTGAAGGACCCACTAACATACCTTCTGTTCGACATATATTTCGGCAAGCCGTGAAGGACTCTTTGTCATTTATCTTTACAAAGTCAGTCATCACATCAAACTGAACATTGTCCGGGAGCATATCCTCGCCAATTCCCTCAACAAGATAGCTACCAATAGGATCAACAATTTTCTTATGATAAAATACATCGTACAAAATACTTCCAATTGGATCAGCACA